>JAPLUF010000329.1 GCA_026397755.1 Verrucomicrobiota bacterium | reverse complement strand
GCGCCGCTACGCCATCGATCGTTCCCGCCAGAGCATCGACATCGCCAACGAACTGGGCACCGACATCCTGGTGCTGTGGCTGGCCCGCGAAGGCACCTATCTGCGCGAATCCAAGTCGGGGGCGCGCTCCACCGAGCTGTTGGTCGAGGCCTTCGACGCGATGCTCAAGCACGACAAGAAGATCCGACTGGCCATCGAGCCCAAGCCCAATGAGCCCATGGATCACGCCTACCTGCCCACCACCGGGCACGCGCTGGCCATTGCCCAGCTCACCAAAGATTCCAAGCGCGTGGGCTGCGTCATTGAGTCGGCCCACGCCATCCTCGCCGGCCTCGATCCGGCCGATGAAATCGATTTCGCCATGTCGTTCGGCAAGCTGTGGTCGCTGCACTTGAACGATCAGAACGGCCTGAAGTTCGATCAGGACAAGCCCTTCGGCTCGGCGAACTTGCGCGTGGCCTTTAACCAAATCCGCGCCCTCGAACGCAACGGTTACGGCAAGAAGGGCGAGTTCGTTTGCTTCGACGTGCACCCCTTCCGGACCACCTCCGAGAAGCAGTGGCTCTCGCACTTGTCCAACTCGCGCCGCACCTTCGAGCACCTCCTCGCCAAGGCCAAGAGCTACCCCGAGAAGGAAGCCGCCCAACTCATCGCCGCGCGCAACTACCAGGACCTCGACCAGTTGGTCATCGAGCACCTGCTGGGCGTGCTCTGAAGAGCTGATCTGCCCTACCGGATCGGCCCCACTCGGTCGAACCATCAAGACCAAAAAATGCCGGACTCCAAAATGGGGTCCGGCATTTTTAATTTCAGCGTACGTCCTAGCGCCAAAAAGCTTTCGTCGACTGAACAGATTCGCTCACCAACGGATTTTGTCCGGGAAAAACTCTCGGATCAGGTCTTCGTAGTACGGGCGCAGGGCCACTTCGTCGGGCTTGCTGTGGCTCTTGGTGTAGAGATCGTAGGGGTTGAAGCGGTTCACCCACGGCAACAGCGCCTGGTCCTTGTCATTGAGCAAGTGGGTGTACTCCGACTCGCGGTGCCAGGGGTAGAAGCTGTGGTAGCGCAGCATGGCCAACCCCTCCTCGGGCAAATAGTCGCGGCAGACGTGGTAGATGTACTCGTCGTGGCCCCATGACAGCGAAACCTTGTCCAAGCAGCATCCGGGCTCATACACCCCATTGGGCGTGTTGTAGCGCGAATCTTTGCTGTCAGGATTGGCCTCAAAGAACTTAGGAAAAACGATCTTCGGCGAATAAGCGCAACCCGTCGGGAATGTATCCCCGACCACGGCCCACTGCGGCTCACCCCAAAGGCAGAGAATCTTGCCCAGATCGTGCACGAGGCCGGTGAGGATCATCCAGCGCGGCTGCCCATCGCGGCGCAAGTGCTCAGCGGTCTGAAGCAGGTGCTGCAATTGCGACATGTCGGTGTCCGGATCCGAATCGTCGATGAGTTGGTTGAGGTACTCGGCCGCCTCCCAGACGCTCATGGTCATCCGGTTCAGACCGAGATATTCCTTCCGCTTGGCCTGACCAAACTCATAGGACTGAAAAGTATGATTCAGTCGATAGAACTCCCGCACGGTCGGCCGGGCGTCGGCTTCGTAGTTGCGGAACTCAATCTCCTTCTTGTCCGGTGCGTGACCCACCGCCGGTTTCCCAGACTCCGTGGTCGCTGCCGGCCCATTGGGCTCTGGATAATGCTGAACGACGAACTCTTCCCATTCCCCAATGTGTTGGAGTGGCTTCTTAAAGGCTTCGGTCTCGATCGGATTCATCGTTGAAGAATGATGGGTGCTTTTCTCCGGCCAATCAGGCCGAGGGCACAAGCAGTTTGTTGTCTGAGCGACCCCCTGAATTGTCCTGCCCTATTCGCCCAAGATCTGTTTGAAGGGCGGATTCAAGAGTTCCTGCGCCACCGGTTGGTTCATGTTTTCGGTGGTGATGAGCATGACGCTGGTGTCCACACGCTTCTCCACCTTCTTGCCCTGAATGTGCTCCACAAGGGTCTTTACTCCCAGGTAACCCATCTTCACCGGATCCTGCACCACCAGCGCCTGGACATCGCCATGGCGAAGGTCGGCCACGGACTGGGAACCCGAGTCGAATCCCACCATCACCACCTTGCCACCAGCGCGTCCAATTTCCCGCAACGCTTTGGTCATGGCGATCGTGGCGGTCTCGTTAGGGCAGAACACCCCATCCACGGCCTGACCATGGCGATTCAGGAGATTCTGCGAAGCTTGATAGGCTGTTTCCCGGGTCGGACCCGCGTACTGGTCAGCAGAGATAAGCTTGAGGTCTGGGTAGGCCTTGAGGGCATCGAGGAATCCGGCCTCACGGGCCTCGGTGCTGGCGCTGCCCACCTGATACCGCAGCAAAATGATGCGACCCTTGCCGCCCAAGCGCTTGGCCAAGTAATCGCCGGCGATGCGACCGCCCTTGAAATTGTCGGTGGCCACGAAACTCACCTGCTGATCGCTCTTGAGGTCGGAATCGAAGATGACCACCGGCACTCCGGCCTTCACCGCGCTGCGCACCGGATTGACCAACGCCTGCGAATCGAGCGGCGCCAGCACGATACCGCTAACGTTGCGGGCCGTAAAATTCTCAACCACCTGAATTTGCTGGTCGCGGTCATCCTCACGCAAAGGACCCTTCCAGAAAAGTTTCACCGGGGTCCCGGCCGCAGTGAGTTCCCGCTCAGCCTTCACCGCTCCCGCATGGACGGATTTCCAGAACTCATGGGTGGTGCCCTTCGGGATGACGGCGATGGTCAACTCCTTGGCGTAGACGACACTGCTCAAGACCAGACTGGCCAGCAGACCGAGACGGCGGGGGTTCATGGGCTGGAAGGATGCCGGGACGGGCCCGCGGCGGAAGTTAAAAGCGATGGCAAATCCCCGACACCAGACCGGCGAATCGCACTCCTGCGGAATCTATCAACGCAAGAGGGCCGGAAACAATGGATGGGTGAGCCGGCCTTCCTCGTCAGAACCATCGCCACCTGCCAAAGTGTTCGCACCGTGCCCACCGACCGGTTCCACCTCCATGACGATGTCCTACTCGATGCACGCCGGGCCGCATGGCTTCCGCGCAGTCGAAGCTTAGCCGTCGCGGACCTGCACCTTGGAGAGTCCTGGGCGCGCCGCGCGCGCGGGCAGTTGATGCCACTTGGAATTGTCGACACCACTGTGACCCGGCTGAGAGCTCTCCTGGAAAGTTACCGGCCCGAACGCCTGATCCTACTGGGCGATATCGTCCATGCCGCCCTGCCCATAGACGGCATTCAGCGAGCAGTCCAGGAATTGGCATCCCTGAAGCACGAGGGATTGGTCATGGAGTGGTGCCTGGGCAACCACGACCGTCAATTGCCCCGACAACTGGAGCGTTGGGGAATCACGGCACGGACCGTCCGGCAGGTGAATTTGCCCGAAGCGATTTTGTTTCATGGGGATCAACCGCCGGAACTCACTGATCCCGAGAGCCTCAGCTCAAGGTGGAGAATCCAAGGTCATTTGCACCCTGCACTGGTCCTCGACGACGGTATTGCCTCCCGGGCCAAAGTGCCTTGTTTCTTAGTGGCCTCGGATCGTTTGGTGCTCCCAGCGTTCTCGGAGATGGCCGCGGGCTGCACAGTGAGCCGCAACGGAATCCTACAAGGCCTCCGAGAGACCGATCGATTCGAGAGCGCCATCGCCTGCCTAGGCCCCCGATTGCTGCGAATCCCTTTCGGCCGTTGAATTCCTGGGCCACGGCCGCACCACCGCCACCCGGAACTTAGTGCGTCATCGGCCAACCGGCTGTCACCAAGCCTTTGTAGCCACCCATGAGAGATCGAACATTCAGATAACCCATTTTCTGAGCGGCATCGCAGGTTAGGGCACTACGATACCCGCCACCGCAATACATCACGATTTCCGCCGATTTGTCAGGATATCGGGCCTCGATGTCGCGCTCCAAGATGCCCTTGCCCAAGTGGCTCGCCTGCACCGCGTGTCCGGCAGCCCACTCGCTCTCCTCTCGAACATCCAACAATATTAATCCAGGGTTGGTCTTGAGACGCTCGCTCAAGGCTTCGATGGACAACTCTTGGATGCGAGTCTGGGCATCCTGAACCAAATGGAGAAAACCGGGAGCGTGATTCATACCGGCCCAAGTCTCCGGCAACCCATGCCTCGACGAAAAGTCGTTTTGTAGAAGAATTCCTGACTACGTCGGACTTCAACGTTGAGTTTTCCTTCCCAGATACCGAGCGTATCGCCTGATCCAGTTCTCATGAGCACACTTGCGCGTTTCCTGCCTCTGGCCATCGCCACCGCAACCGCCTTCGCCGCTGGCGTCGGCTACGACAACACCCCGCAAATCCCGGGACAGAAGTGGAAGGTTCACGACAAAAACCGCCCCAACCCGCCCATCGTGGAACCGGGTGAGTCCTTCAGCCATCAGGCCCCAGCCCCGGCCGACGCTGTGGTCCTCTTCGACGGCAAAGACCTTTCGAAGTGGAAAGGCGGCAAAGACGGCAAAGCCCCCTGGAAGGTCGAGAACGGCTATTTCGAGATCGTGAAGGGCACCGGCGACATCCAGACCCAAGAGAAGTTCAAGGACTTCCAACTTCATTTCGAATGGTCCGCCCCGAATCCCCCCAAGGGTGAAAGTCAGGGCCGCGGCAATTCCGGACTCTTCCTGCATGGACTCTACGAAGTGCAGGTGCTCGACGTGTACAACAACAAGACCTACGCCGACGGTCAGGCTGGCGGCCTCTACGGCATGTGGCCCCCGCTGCAGAACGCCATGAAGAAGCCCGGCCAATGGAACACCTACGACGTGATCTTCGAAGGCCCGCTATTTGATACCGAAGGGAAAGTGACCCGCAAGGCCTCCGTCACGGTCATCCACAATGGCGTGGCACTGCACCACAAGCAGGAGTTCAACGGTCCCAGCGGCCACCAGAATACACCGAAATACTTCAAGTATGACGGCACTGGACCGATCCGTCTGCAAGACCACGGAGATCCGGTCCGCTTCCGCAACATCTGGATCCGCCCGCTCGGCGAATACGATCAGCCGGAAAAGTGATCTAGGCGACCTAGTGTCTCCAACCGTACAAAAGCCCGGGCCACGGCCCGGGCTTTTTGCGTCAACGATCTACAGAAGGCTCCACCGCGAGGGCTCAGAGCCTACCGCTCAAGCCATTCAATGGGTCAATACAGCCAACGGCGGATCCCGGACGCTTCATTGAGCTCCACACCCTGACGGCGGAAGGCCCAGCACATGTAGCTGACACTAACAAAATATGAGGCCGGCACCCGGTTGGCAGCGGTGATCTTCACCCCCAGAAGCGTTGTCTTGCCCCCAAAGCCCATCGGGCCAATGCCCAGTTCATTGGCCGTCTTCAGCACATCCTGCTCCAACGCATCCAGCGCCGGATCCGGGTTGCGGTCCTCCAGAGTACGCAAGAACTGGGTCTTGCTCATGGCATAGCCAGTCGATCGATCCCCCCCGATGCAAACCCCTAAAATGCCCGGACCACAGCCCTTGCCCTGCGCCTGCAACACGGCATCGAGGATGACCTTGCGGCACCCGTCGAGATCCCGACTGGCATGCAGCTTCTCAAGAGGCAGAGAATACTGAGCACCCACGTTCTCACAACCGCCTCCCTTGAGCATCAGGCGCACCTGCACCTCCGACGAACGATGCTGATGGAAATGGACCGACGGAGAACCCGGACCGACGTTGGTGCCATCATTCTTACCCGTCACTGAATCCACCGAGTTCTGGCGCAGGTACCCTTTGCGGGTGGCCAACGTCACCGCTTCACAAGCGGTCTCCTCAAAAGTGATTTGGTCGAACCCCACCGGACAGTCCACGTAGAAGAGCACGCTGCCGGTGTCTTGGCAGAGCGGCTGGGACTTCCGCTTCGCGAGTTCGATGTTTTGCTCGATAATCTTCAGAGCACTCTCGGCGATGGTCCCCTTCTTCTCGGACTCCAGAGAACGGACCAACGCCGCATTCACATCATCCGGAATTTCGGCAGACGAGCGGCGGATCAATTCAACCAGCGAATCAAGCAACGCGGACATGGGGCAGCAAACTACGGAGACCTGCCACCCACGTCAACGCGGCCGGGAAGCGATCCGGGCAGTTCACCCACCACCGCCCCCGATCCCAAATCCCCATCAACCACTCCCCAGCAAAAACACACCCACACCCCGACCACACACCGGCGTCAGCGGGACTGGACCGTAGCGAGCATTGGATCGCAGCCACCCACTCCCCATCGCGCGTCAGCGCGAAAGCCCAAACCTCCCGAACGATCCCTGCGAGCGCAGGCCCAGTCCCGCGAAGCCCCCCCACGGAACGCACCTACGGATCTCAAATCCCAATTCCCCAGCAACCCCTCCCCAGCAAAAACACACCCACACCCCGACCACACACCGGCGTCAGCGGGACTGGACCGTAGCGAGCAT
>JAPLUF010000038.1 GCA_026397755.1 Verrucomicrobiota bacterium | reverse complement strand
CTTGCTGGATTCCTCTGTCCGCTCTTTGGTCGCCACGCCTGCCAATCTACGGACCCGCCGGAGGCAACGGCAAGCGGGGAACCGCACGGTTACAGAATGAGCCGGATTGGCGGTCGCCTTCAGAGGCCCGACCACTTATCCTCCCCCACGCCGGACAGGCCACGGTGATTAAACCATGCCCGAACCCATCGATATCGAGATCACAGAGAGCCGCCCCGGCCTGCGTCTGGACCGCTACCTTGCTGAGCGTTTCCCAGAGACGTCGCGGGGACGCTTCCAGCAACTGATCACCGAGCGGGCCGTGCTCGTGAACGGTTCTTCCCCGAAGTCCACCGACCATCCGCGAGTGGGTGATCGCATCCAGGTCTGCTGGCCGGAAGCCATTCCCAGCGAGGTGCTGCCCGAGAACATCCCCCTGACCATTCTGCACGAAGACGAGGATTTACTCGTGGTCAATAAATCCTCCGACCTGGTGGTGCACCCGGCCGCGGGGCATTCCTCCGGCACACTGGTCAATGCACTCCTCTATCACTGCCAAGACCGCTTGAGCGGCATCGGTGGCGTCGAGCGGCCAGGCATTGTCCACCGCTTGGACCTAGGAACCAGCGGTTGTATCGTGGTGGCCAAAACAGATGCGGCACATACTCACCTGTCGGCACAATTTGCCGATCGCACCGTTGAAAAAGCCTATCTGGCGCTGGTCATCGGCACGGTCCGTCCGCTCAACGGAGATATCCGGGCCCCAATTATCCGCCACCTGATCCAACGCAAAAAGATGGCAGTGACGACGCCAGGTAAAGGACGAGAGGCTTGGACTGAGTACCGCTGCCTTGAGTCACTCAGGGATGCCTCATGGATTGAGTGCCAACTGCACACCGGCCGAACCCACCAAATTCGGGTTCACCTAACCCATCTCGGCTTTCCGCTGCTCGGCGATGACGTGTACGGAGAACGGGCCAACGCACGGTTCTTCCAGGAACACAACTGGAAGGCCCCTCGTCAAATGCTCCATGCCGCCCGACTGGCCTTTCAGCATCCACGCACGGGGCAAAAGATTCGTTTTGAGGCACCGCTGCCTTCTGACATGGCGTCCTGTCTCGATCGACTGCGACTCGCGCCGACCCCCGAGGCTCCGCCGCCTGCACGAACGAGCCGAGCTTCGCGTTAACCATGATCGAGTCTCGATCGCAATTCCTTAAGCAGAGCCTTTGGATGATTGCGGCCACCCTGGGGGGCGGAGCTGGCATGGCTCTGGTCCATGGTTCGGTGTCGAAGCTCGGCGGGGCCCAGGTCTATTTTCAGTTCAAGTCCTTGATGGCGATTTTCTACGTCGTGGGCGCCGCCCAGGGGGCTCTTTGGACCCTGACGGCACGGCAAACTGCCACAGCACTGACCCACGACGCCATCCAGGCGACACGGGCTCGCCTCAAGCGTTCGGCAGGCATCGTCCTGCTGGTCATGACACTGGCCGGTCTGGCACTTATCCCGGGCGGACCCGCTCTGGCGAGCCACCTGAAACTCACCTCGGTGGTGCCTCTCTGGATCACCTGGGGACTCATCCTTGCGTCACTGCTGGCAGCCCTCCAGCGAGGTGTCCTTCAAGGGCGACAAGATTTCGCCGGCCTGGGATCCATGTCGATCGCAGACGGATTGGGCCGGTTTGCCTCGGTGGCGATAATTCTCTCTTGGCTAGGCAGTAGTGCCGCAGGAGCGATCGGTGGAGCCCTGTCCGGAACGCTCATCGCCATGGCGGTGGGTTTTCGTGCCATCAGACCCTGGAGCGTCGAAACGAGCGGCAGCGCGCCCCACCCCGGAACTGCTGCGCCCGCTACCACCGGAGCCATTGGGGGATTCTGGCCCCTCTTCCTCGGTGCGGCAGCCCTCCAGGCCCTGAGCCAACTCGACAATTTGTTCCTGCAGGCAGCGGTGCCCGAAGCATGGCAGAAAGAAGTAGGGTCCCGCTATTCGCCCGGAGCTCAGGTCGGGTTCGCCCTCAGCCAGTTCACCGTGCCGCTGGCGCTGGTTATGTTCCCTAAGGTGGCCCGGAGTACCGCGGGTGGCGAGGGTCACCAAGCCTTCCGATGGACATTATTGGCGACGGCGACTCTCGGCGGATTGGCGGCTTTAGGCTGTACCCTCCTGCCCTGGTTGCCGGTCAAAATTCTGCTGCCGGGCATTCCTACAGAACTATCAGCCCCGCTGGTGCCCTGGTTCGCCTGGGGCATGCTCGCCTTCACTCTGGCCAATGTGCTCTTCAGCGATCGAATGGCCCATGGCGATTTCCGTTTCGTGCCTGGAGCATTGGTTTTGGCAGCGTTGTATGGCTTCAGCCTCTGGGGGTTTCAAGACTCTCTGTTGCGCGGATCTCCAGCCGAGGGGTTGCAGCGAGTGGTTCAACGACTCGTTCTCTTTAACGCTGCCCTGCTCGTGTGGGCGGTGCTGGTTAGCGCCCCAAGCCGGTTCCGCCGTCGCGGGACGAACTAAGCAAAATCCCCCAGTCTCCGAGAGCCTGGCGCAACGCCTCCACCGGCAATCCGATGACATTGCTTTGCGAGCCAACCACGGATTGGACTAGCCAGTCGCCGTGCTGCTGGAGCGCATAACCTCCCGCCTTATCGAGCGTGGGAACAACCTCGAGATAGCGGTCGATGAGCGCCGGATCTAGAGGTCGGAACACCACGCGGGTCACGTCCGAGAACACCGTGCACCGACCGGAGGCGCCATGCATCAGGCAAACGCCGGTCACCACTTCATGCGACTTGCCCGAGAGACTCTCCAGCATCGCCCGAGCGGCCGCTAAGTCCGGAGGCTTCCCCAGCGGCTGCCCGTCAAGCCACACGAGCGTGTCGGCCCCGAGCACCAAGTGCCCTGGATGGCGTTGGGAAATGGGAGTCGCCTTGATCTGCGCATTGAGTTCGCACAACGCACGAACTCCCACAGCGGCATCATGCACCTCGGTCGCATCACTAGGGATGACCTGGAACTCTAGAATCAAAGTCCGGAGCAATTCCACCCGCCGGGGTGAGGCTGAAGCGAGGATGATCGGAAGGGGCAACATGGGGTTCAGAAAGAAACAAGCGCCGGGGTGGTGGATCGAAGCACGGAACTCTGATTGAAGGCCGCGCAGTATTCCTTACGAATCGCCTCGATGGCCTGCTCCGCCTCGTGCGTGGGTGGGTGAGGTATCACCACCACCTTGGTCGACAACCGTCGGATATCCCCCTGCGGCGCCCGCCATTGCCCGTAAGCATCGAACACGGTGAATCCGGCCGGAAACCGTCGAGTGATGCGCTCGGCCAAGAAGGCCTCCCATTCGGAAGAGTCCACAGCGGCGAGGTAGAGTTCCGTCCGCAACCACTGCGGCGGGAGGGTGTTCGGAGCCCCGGGCCTAGGCTTCTTCGCGGCAGCCATCGAGGAGGATGCGCATCCCGAAAACAGGAGGAGCAGCAGCGCCAGAAGCATCCAACCCCATCCATCCGGATTCCGTTTCACGGGGGCCATTGAGCACCGCAACCTCCCTCGCTGACAATACCCCTGACAATCCTCTACCCACTTCACGGCCGCTGACACTGGGGACACCAGAAGGTGGAACGCCCCGACTGCATGAAACGAACAATTGGCGATCCGCAGCGAAAGCACGGCTGCCCCTCACGGTCATACACCCAAAGTCCACCCTCGGACGGATCCTCCGGCACCCCCTGCTGTTGGTAGAGCATAGAACGATCTGATCGAAGGGCCTGAAGATTCCGTTCCACCGCAGCTTCGAGGAGTTTTCGCAGCACTGCATGCAATCGCCCGATGACTTCAAATCCCAGTGGGTGAGCTGGCGTCGTTGGATCGATGCCGGCCAAGAACAGCGCTTCGCTGGCATAGAGATTACCGACCCCGGCCAACCGGGAAGGATCCATCAGGCAGACCTTGATCGGCCTTCGCCCGCGGGCCAACGCCTCGCCGAGCAACTCAGGCGTGAAGCAGGGATCCAACGGCTCAGGGCCCAGCACCGGCACCGCCGCGTTCCCCAACCGCAGATGCCCGAACTGGCGAGGGTCCTCCAGCACCACGCGCTGCTCGCCAAAACCCAAGACCACCGCGGCGTGTCGAGGCAGTGGCCCATGGCCCGGCAACATTCGCCAGGAGCCGGTCATGCCCAAATGGGTTACCAGCAACTCCGACTCCCCGCCGGGGCGCACGCAATCCCAGAGGAGGCACTTCCCCCGGCGGCGGAGGTCTTGGACACGACTCCCCTGCACGGACTCAATGAACTCCGGAACCGACACCGGACGAACCAACCGAGGCTTGAGCACCTCAACCGTGTCGATGGACCGACCACGAACCTGCGGCAGCAACCACCGTCCAAACGCCTCCACTTCGGGCAACTCCGGCATGGCGAGACGGTAGGCCATCCAGAAGGCGGAACCAACGGTGAAGCGCAGTCGACCACAAACACGACTGGTTCCGGGAGACGCCATTCCGTAGGCTTCGGCCCGTGGTTCCGCAGATCGTCATCGTCGTTCCCGTCTTCAATGAGGTCGCCAACATCGTTCCGTTGGTGACCGAGATTGCCGAAGTGTTTCGTGCTGAAACACGGGCCTGGCAATTGGTGCTCGTGGATGACGCTTCGACCGACGGCACCTGGGAAGCCATTTGCACCCAGAAAGCCCGCGATCCCCGCATCACCGGACTGCGGCACCTCAAGAATTCCGGGCAAAGTGCGGCCATTTGGACCGGCATCTCCCGAACGGAGGCACCGTTTTTGTGCACCCTCGACGGCGACCTTCAGAACGACCCATCGGAGCTCCCGCGCATGCTGCAACTGCTCGACCGGGCCGATTTCGTGTGCGGACACCGGGTAGATCGTCAGGACTCCTTCGTGCGCAAGGCCTCGTCGCGAGTGGCCCGGAGTTTCCGCTCCTGGAGTCTGGGATGGGACTTCGCGGACACCGGTTGCGCCTTGCGGGCGTTCAAACGCAGCAGCCTGACCGGCATTTTTCCCTTCAACGGGCTGCACCGCTTCCTGCCAATCCTCGTGGCTGGAAACGGGAGCCACGTTCTAGAAGTGCCCGTGAAACACCGCCCACGCACGGCCGGAGTGTCCAAATACGGAGTCTGGAACCGCCTCGGGCGGGGACTGTTCGATTTGGTGGGCATGGCTTGGTACCAACGCCGCCGATTACCCACTATCGACACCGAGCCGGCTCGACTCGCCTGAACGGGCCGCGCGACGCCGCCCTCCCTGAAGGGGCTCTAGTTCACCGCCCGGCCACCGACAACTCGAGAATCCGGCCTGACGGGCCATAGGAATCGCCGCTGTTGGTGGCCCGGGAATATTCGGCAATATAGAGTTTTCCTGGCGCCCCCAGATGAATATCGATGGGGCGCCCAAGTCCCGAAAGCACGGTATGGAAATGCCCCTCGTAGCGCCCCTCGGCATTCCGGCGCAAGGTGGCCCGGAGCACATCAAATCCCGAGTTATCCTTGGGTGATCGGATGAAATTTCCGAACCGGGTCAGCAAGAATGTACCCCGGTATCCTTCTGGAAACTCATTGCCCAAAAACACAATACCGCCAGGACCCGAATGCGGATCAAACGTGAACATCGGAGTCCCAGAGAATCCGCCATCGGGACCGAGGTTGGCCACCGGCAGCGTGAAGGCGAGGCCAGCGGGGGGTTCCGGGCTGGTCGAATACGCCTTCTTCGTCCAGTCGGCGAACCGGTACGGGAAACCGTAATGCTTGCCCTGTTCGATGTGGTTGAGTTCTTCCGGAGCGTCCGCATCCGGACCGTTCTCCGTGGCGAACATCTCCCCGGCGGCGTTCCAACAAAAACCGTACGCGTTGCGAAGACCGCGGGCGTAGACCTCTAGCACGGGCGGAGTGGAGTCGGACTTGATCCGCCAGAGGCAACCGGTAATAGGGGTTTCTCCACCACCATACCACTCCGAGTCGGTTCCGGTGAGCCCTCCGTCAGTGCGGCCGCCATTGCCAGCGTACAAATGCCCATCCGGACCGAAGGCAATATTCTCCACGGCATGAATGTAAGCCGGACTCCCCGGGTAGTTGGTCTGGAACCAGGGCTTCAGCTCCGAGGGATGTCCATTGGTCACGGAGGAACTCCGATAAATAGTGACGATATTCTGGTAAGGCCGGGTCGCCTTGTTCTGCTGATTAGAAGCGATATAGAGCCGCTTCTGACGGTCGAGCGTCATTCCCAAGACGAAGAGGGGCCCGCCAATGTCCTCCGGGCGGCGTTCCAAATAGCGATTGGCCGGAAGGATTTGCTTCAAGGCCGCATTCGAAGGATCCAATCGCCACACATCGCCCTGCTCGGTCAGGACATACAAACCATGGCCACGACCGTCGCTGGTCAGGCGCACCGGGCGAAAGGGCAACCGGGCCACCTCGCGCAAACGGAAGCCCTCCGGAGCCTTGGGCAAGGGCGGATAGCGATTGGCCAACTGAAGCGCTTCAAAGGTCGGATAAGCCGTCGTCGCTCGCACCTTCTTGACCTGCTCGGAAGTCACCTCGGGGCCTGCGTTGCCCCAATTGCGCAAAACATAATTTAGGACGCTCGCCACCTCCTCGTCTTGCAAGATGGCGGGCGGCATCACACCGGCGTACCGACGCGCATTGACCGTGATCTCGCCGTTCAATCCCTCACAGACGATCCGGATGGCTCGATCGATGTCGGCCAAGAGGTAGTCGGAAGCAGCGAGTGGCGGAAAGACTCCCGGGATCCCCTGACCCCGCATCTGGTGGCAGGCAAAGCAGTTCTTGAGGTAAAGATCCCGTCCTCGGGAGCCCTCAGTTTCCGAAACGGAGGAGGCCGAAGCGCTGGTTCCCTGAGCCACCAGAGATGGCAGGCAAAGAGCCCATCCAAAAACGGCTAAAAACCCGAGCGCCCGAAACCATCGTGACGCCCACAAATCGTTCAAACCGAAGTTCTTCATTCGATTACCCACCAGTTCATGCCCTGAGCTGCCACCGTCACGCTCACCTCCACCCGACCGTCATGACCCACCGACAAACGCTGCCCCTTGCCACCGCGTTCCCGCAATCGCGCGGTCTGGGTCAATCCAGTGTAATAGAGATTAGGTTTCAACACCTTGCGGACCGGTTCATTCAATGGATTAAAGACCACTAGCATCCCCTTTTCTTTTAAGGAGGGATTCACGTGGAGCATCCAGTCGAGGTCTCGGGCGTCGGCCCGTCGGCCGTGAATCAGATCGCTCTCGAGAATGTCTCGGTGCGCCTTAAACCAGTCCACTTCGCCTTTGACCATGGACCGGGTCACTTCACTGTCAAAGAGGCGCGGCCCGCGATAACAGGCCTGGACTCCCAAGGCCAAATTACTCTCCAGCATGTGCCGATAATGGTCTAGGTGCTCGGACAAGGGTTCTATGGTCGCCGCGGCTCCTCCGCCCTGGTACTCGGTCAGCGGCACAAACATCCACCCCATGCTCGGGGTTTTTTCCCAAGTGCCGTCATAAATGTTCTGGCGGGTATGAATGACCTGCTGTTCCCGCGGTAACGACCAATTCACCTCTCGGTAGCCCATGCCAGTTTTGGTGGAACCAGCCATAAAATAGTGATCGGGCACGTTCAGGTAGAACCCCTCGCCTCGGCACCAACGGTAGAAGTCTCGAATCTCCACCCACTGGTTCCAGCGGGAATCCTCCCAACGTCGGTGCCCCGGATGGTTCGTGGACGCACACGGGTCGCCCGGATACGAACCGTCGTGCTCCAGCAAGGTGAAACCGCTCTGGCGATGGAACTCGTACAATCGGCGGAAGTAATTCGTGCCCCACTGGCTTTGGAGGCAGGGCGAATTCCCAAACACCGGCTTAAGCCCGGCAGGCAATACCACGTCATTCCCACCACCGACAGCGCGGGATGCCAGCAACGAATAGCTCCCGATCTCGACACCCCGACTCCGCGCATAGGCCGAGAAGGCTTTGGCTTTCTGCAAGGTTTCCGGGCGTTCGTTCTCCATGTCGAAGCCGCTGCCAAAGCTGAGAATAAGCATCTCAAAGCCGGTCGCCGCGCACTGATCGATGGCATTGGTGACCGTCGGCCCGTGGGAGGACACGAGGTGCATCATCAGAGGGTTCTCGGTCACCCAAGGAGCCACCGTGCGCATCATCCGTCGCACCGCCAGACCACACCGCTCGCGGTCCGTGCTGTCCTGCGGCAAGATCCAGGCTCGGTAGGTTTCGAAAGCGGCCCCGGGAGCCACCGTCTGATCGGGTCCCAGATCGGGCCCTACATCCAGCAGGCAAGGGGTCTTCTTCTCGTAATTGACCTGGGAATGAAACTCAGGATCCGTCAGCCACCGGTAGGAACGCCGATTGGCCCCCGCCCCGGTCATTCCGCCAAACGACATGTCGGTCTCGACATGGAAGTTGGGAGGCGTCAGCCCCACCGACAGCTCATCGACTTCCGAGACCCGCTCGACGGCCGCAAGCACCTCGCTGGAGAACCGGTTGATCGTCACCGCCGAGGCCGTTCCGTTGCTCACGGTCAACCACTTCGAGTAGCAGGGGATGCCATCGTACAATTCGTAGTGCACTGAAATCCGGAGCCCGCGGAGTGACGGTTCGGAGACCAACGATGACGGCGCCTCGAAATCGAGCCTCAAAGTCACCCCCCGCGGCGGCCATTGGACCCCGGGCGCATGATGACGCACGCGTTTCCACGCCATGCGTTCTTGGGGGACTCCGATCTCATGACCCAGGAAGCGGAACGCCTCGGGCCGCGCTTTGAGTTGCCCTTCCCATTCGGGCCTAAGAAAGGCGTAGTTCGGTTGTCCTTGAAGCCCCCCGACCTCGAATCGTTTGCCGTTGAGCTCCACCACGGCTTCAGGCTTCACCCCGCGGATTAGTGACTCGCCGCTAATGCGGTTCTCCAAAGAGACCGTGGCCGCGTTGGGCTCAATGCGAATAACGCGCCGCAGCAGACCGTTGTCGAGAACGAGCTCGGGGCGACCCGGAGCAACCTGGACCCGTGCCCGATACGGCGATGGATCGATCAACCAATCGGGATCAGCGGCACCGGCTAAAACCACTGTGTGGACCAGCAATCCGAGGGCCGTCCAAAATGAAGAGTTTCTGAGCATGGGAAAGGTGAGACAGACCGCGATCGGCACCGGGGCATTCATGGTTTTGAGGGAAGCGAAACTGAAGCCGGAGCATTAGAAACAAACTCTAACAAATCGGCCACCGCCTCCGGGGACAACCCGGTAAGGAGACCCTCGGGCATGAGCGACTGCCCCAAGCTGCGCATGGAACGGACGGCTCGACGCTCCAAAGTGAGCTCCTGACCACCGCCGAGGCGCAGCGTCACATGGGTAGGCGTCTCCCGGGCGATCAAGGCCGCGTAGGTTTCGCCGTCTAGTGTTTCCACGGCAAAGGCGATATATTGAGGAGCCACCTCGGCATGCGGTTGCACCATGCTCGTAAGCAGTTTGGCTTTTCCCGCCGTGCGCACCGTCACCAAATCCGGCCCCACGGCATGTCCCTCGGAACCGGCACGGTGACAGGCCGCGCAGCGTTCGAGGAATATCAAGCCTCCTCGGGTCGTTGAACCGGGCAAGGTCAATGCCGATTGGAGCGCAGCCACGGTATCGGCACTGGAGGTTTCCTTCGGGAGCCATTGCAGCGCGGCCAACGCGACGGCGGGGCTTGAATGGGTCTGGAGGCTTCGGACTGTGGCCGCGGGGATCGCTGCGGAGCCGACTTCACCCCGCTCCACTGCTGCCAACAGCGCCTGGGCGTGCTCTGGGCGATAAGCGAGCAACGCCACTACGGCCGCCCGATCCTCAGCCCGGTAAGCCTTCCATGGCTTGAGAAGACTTTCGGCCACGCCCGGGGAGTTCAACCGCCCCAAGGACTGGATGGCCGCCGCACGAACGCGGGGTGACTCCGTCAACAGCAACCGGCTCAAAGGTTCAACCACCTCGGCCGGACGGCCCACCGCAAGCAACTCCACCGCCCGGACGCGATCGACCTCTGGCAGTCCTTCCCCAGCGGAACGAACAATGGCGGATCGAAACAGCTTCTGCAGGCGCTCCTCCGACTCCCGGGAAACCACCGATTTGCCAGAGCGGGCCGCCGCCTCGAGAAAGGCACGAACCATGCGAGGGGCCGGGGCGGACCACTCGGGCCTGGCCACCCGGTCCAGAAAAAGATCCACGTCACCCGGAAGCCCCTGCGAACCCATCACCGTCGCAATCGCCTCTAGGAACTCCCCGCTACGCGGTCGCTGGATGAATCCCAGATCCTGAGCCAGGCCTGCGAGCACCTCTCCGGCACCCGTGGAGAGACCGCTCAAGACCGCCGCTTGCACCCATGTTTGATCCCAGTCCCGAATGACGATCCGGGCCAAGGCTTTGTTCCGTTCTGGACCCGACCAGGCCCCCAGGGTCAGGGCCACTTGGCAACGAACTCGCACGGACGGATCCTCCACCAAGCTCAAGAGCAGTCCCTGAAGGCTCTTGGCCCTCTGATCCGTGCCCGTCACCCGAGGCTCGACCCATTTAACAGCATGCTCGCGGACCCGTTCATCCCGGTCGGCCAGGGCGATTGTCAGGTGGCGAGTCCCCTCCAGTGCCTTCAACCCCTCGAGTGAATACAAGGCATGCAGTCGGGCCAGCGGGACCGCCGATTGCTCGAGCAACCGCTCCAACTCCGGCACGGCAGAACGATCCTGACGTTCGTGAATGAGTCGCGACGCTGTCTCGCGAACCCATCCATTCGGACTTTCGAGAGCGGCCACGCACTGGCTCACCGAAGCTTGGCTCCACCGCCGCGGAGCCGGTCTTCGGAAACCCTCCGGAACCACCCGCCAAATGCGTCCGCGGTCATTGCCGCTGTTAAGATCTAAATGCTGCTTGATGGCCTCGGGGATAGACCACGGGTGCTCGATGACCTCCCGGTACATGTCCACGATGTAGAGGCACCCATCCGGACCATTCTGGAAATGCACCGGGCGGAACCACGTGTCTCGCGAAGCCAGAAACTCAACACCCTGTTCATCGACGGGACGACGCGCCACCCAGCCCACCCCGTCGGCCTTCAACACCTTCCGGTGGACCAGGTTGCCCCCGGCATCGCCGATGAAGACGTTGTCGGCAAACTCCGGGCCATAGGCATCACCGCGGTACACCGTCGCCCCGGTCGCACCCGTGAAATAACCAGAGACGCGCCCACCGCCCTCGACCATGCCCGGAACTACCCCACTAATCCGCCACCGCGTCCGAACAATCCGCCAAGGCTCGTCGGGACTGATCCGGAACACCTCAGCCGCGGGTCCGTCGGCAGCGATGCTCACCCGCGGCGACGGCAGAGCGACCCAGGGATTGCGTGCCACATGCGCCCAGTCCATGGCTACCCACTGGAGGTGATCGCTATTGCTGCACACGAATCGATTTCCCACCGAATCGAAGGAGAGTCCGTACTGACCGCCGCCCGTCTCTGGGCGGAGCGTTTCGGTCCCAGGATCGAGGCTGAAATCCGAACCCCGCAAATCAAGCCCGGACCCCTCCGCACCCGATCGGACCACACGATTCCCCCCATTGGGACCGGTGGCCCCGTAAAGGCGGTGATCCAACCCCCAATTGAAGGAATTGAGGAGAGCCTGAACGTTGAGTCGGGCCACCCCACTGCCGAATCCGCTCACCACAACGCGGCGTTCGTCAGCCCGACCATCGCCCGTCGTGTCTTTAAGCCACAGGATGTCTGGAGATGCCCCAACATACAGCCCGCCCCGAGAACAAATGAGGGCCGTCGGCCAAGGAAGGTGATCGGCAAAGACCGTGGAACGGTCGAAGCGACCATCGCCATCGAGATCCTCCAGCATCCGAATCCGCCCGGCATGCGGAGTCTCATCCCGACGCTCGGAGTAATCGATCATTTCGGCGACGAACGCGCGGCCATCCTCATCAAAAGCCATCGTCACCGGACTCACCACCTGAGGCTCGCTCGCCGCCAATTCCAGACGGAATCCCTTCCGAATCTGGAACGTCTCCAAGGCCTTATCGGGAGGTACCGGAGCGAAGCGAGCCAAGTCAGCCGCAGCCACATTCGTCGCTCGATCGGTTTTTCCGTAGGCCTCCGAATAGCTCACCCGAGTCTTGGGCGAAGACACTGCCTCAGCACCACGGCAAGTCCCAGCGACCGCCATTGCGATCACCATTGCGACCAAGGTCCGGCTCACGGCGACCCAACCTGAAGAGTTCACACGCACGAGAATGAACCCGTGCCGACAGCAAACCCAGCCCTCAATTGGTTTCGATGCCAGCAACTCTGTCCGATAACAAAAGAATCTCACCCACAGCGCCCTCCCCAGCGCCCGCAATCACAGCCACCACTCCATAATACCCAATTCCCCCCTCCCCAACGAAAACACACCCGTACCCCGACAACACACCGGCGTCAGCGGGACTGGACCGTAGCGAGCATTGGATCGCAGCACCCTATTTCCCCAAAGCGCGACAGCGCGAAAGCCCTCACCTCCCGCACGATCCCTGCGAGCGCAGGCCCAGCCCCGCGAAGCCACCCCACGGAACGTACCTTCGGATCTCAAATCCCCATTCCCCATCAACCCCTCCCCAACAAAAACACACCCG
>JAPLUF010000299.1 GCA_026397755.1 Verrucomicrobiota bacterium | reverse complement strand
GTCGACCACGTTGTTGACCGTGACGGTGTAGGCCACGGCTCCCGGGGTCTGGGCAGCGGTGGTCAAGGTCACCACGTTCTTCTTCACGGCCGCCGCGGTGACCGCGAGGTTCGGGCTGAAGGCGTAGTTGGCCAAGGTGGTTGCGGAACCGGCTTCGACGGCTTCGGAGAAGGTCAGGGTGACCGTCTTGAAGTTGCCCGAGGTAGCCGCCGAGACGAGCACCGGCTTGGTCACGTCAATCGGGTTGGTGCCCGCAGCGTACTCCTGAGCGTTGGTAGCGCCGTCCTTGTCGAAGTCCTTGGCGCCATCGGAGGCGTCATTGGGATTGAAGCCGAAATCGACTTCCCAAGTGTCCGGCATGCCGTCCTTGTCGGTGTCGACCGGCGGGGCACCAATGGGCGCGCCCTTGACGATGTCTTGGATTTGCTTCTGGGTCAGTGCTCCCTTGAAGATTGCCAAGTCGTCGATGACGGCATTCGGGGAGTTCTTGTCGCTGGCCGAACCAATGTACAAAGCATTGAAGTCGGTGGGCAACGGACCCACACCCTCGGTCTGCTCGGCGAGCAACTCACCGTCGATGTAAATCTGCTTGGCCTCTTTGTTTTTGACGAACGCATAGTGGTGCCAAGTGGTCCAGTCAAACCCATCGGGGGCGGCCTGATCAAGGCGCTGAGAGGGGGCCGCACAGCAGCCGCTGCTGTCGAGGTAGATGCGTCCGTTGGACCAAGGAATATGGGCTTGGATGCCGCGACCCTGACTGTCAGCTACGAACCAGAACGAGGAGCTGTCCACATTGGAAACGTTCTTCTGCCACAGCATGATGGTCACTGCATCATCGGCAGCGGCCAAGTTCATCGGATTGTCATCACCCGTGGCTTCCACAAGCAGGTATCCGCGGGAGCTATCCCGGGACACGTCAAAACCACGACCGCCACCGGGGCGACCGCCGCCGGCTTCGGTGATCTTGGCGGCATCATTGATGGTGCCAACGTACTTGCCGTTGGCCGATTTGATGGAGACGCCGTCGGCTTCGACGCGTTCGAAGTCCCAGTGGGCGAGGACCGGAGGAACGGCTTGGGCTTGCGCCGCAACCGTGCCCAGGGTGAGGGCTGCCAGACCGGCGAGGAGCCGGAACGAGGCGTTATTGGGTTTTTGATTCATAGCTTCTGAGTTGATGAGGTTGAAGCCCCAGATCTGTGATCCCATCGACCAAAAAACCCAGGCATGCGCGCGGGGCTCCAATCAGACTACGGGATTAAAAACTTACGGGGTGACTCTTTTTTGCTACACCCGATGACCATCGATTCACAAGAAATAAAGTGTCGTTCCTGTGAACAATGTTATTCACATTCTGTCCCCAGGGCGCTGCTCGTTCACTCCTGTCTTTTCCTAGCGTCGTCTCAATCCCTCAGTGCTGATCACCACCGCCCGAGCACCCGCTGGCCACTCCGATCGCTGAACCTTCCCTCCGGGCCACCGCACTTCCACCGCCGTCGGAGCCTGCGGGGTCGCCAAAACAATGTCCGGAGAATCCTGGGATCGAAATCCGGCTCCGGCATGGATTTCGCGGGCCGGTCCAAGCCGCGAACCCATCACCAGGCGAACCACTGCTCCGATGCCGTCTGGATTGCCGGCAGGCCCTTCTAGGAGCACTCGAACTCCCGGTTTGCCTCCCCGATTGCGGTAGATACGAGTCTTTCCGGCATGCTGTCCGACGGCCAGGTCCGGGCGCCCATCTGCATCGAAATCGGCCACCGCACTGCCGCGTTGCTCACCTGGCAAACTGAATCCGGCCTCGCGAGGGCCAAGACTCCGGAACCGGCCCCGGCCGTCGCCCAAGAGCACCAGTCCAGTACCTGCATCCTGACGCGAAGTTTCCGCATCCATGCCAAAGAAGTTTTGAGCCAAAAAGACATCCTCACACCCATCACCATCAAAATCAGCAATTGAAATACCGAAGGCAGGTGAGAACTGAGCCTCGGCTGGCAGCGGAATGCCTTCGAATCGACCGCCCCGATTGAGAAAGATCATGGAATCGAAGGTGTCCGCATTCAAACTCCGACCTCGGGCGGCCAAGGGGCCTAATAGAGAATTCAAGCTCAGGGCCGCAAACTCGCGGTGAGAATGAGCGCGTTCAGCCAATGCCGGGATGGCTTGAGAAAGTGACGACCAAGAGCGCCAAGGGGTTTGCCGACCACTGAACGGATCCCAAGAGGCCATCAACGTCAGCACTCGCCCAGGTTCATTAAACTCGCCATAGACCATCTGGATGGGTGCATTGCTCGCGCCGGGTTGGTCTGTCCTCCAGTTGCGGCCCCAATTGGAAGCCACGAGGTCGAGCCGACCATCGCCATCAAAATCTCCGGCACTCACACCATTCCAGAGGCCGCGCCAAGCACCCAACCCCGACTCGGCGGTGGCATCAACCCAGCGGCCACCCTCGTTGCGGAAGAAACGCAAGGTGTCCCAGTCGCCGGCGAGTACAAGATCCGGGTCTCCGTCGCCATCGGCATCGGTGAAGACGACTCCACTGGCTCGCACCTGGTCTGTCACGAGCTGGGCCTCGCCCCAACCGTCCGCCCGACCAGGTAGGAGGACCGTGCGTGATGTTTCAGGATAGCGTCCGGCGCGGGCGCGGGCCCCGACCAGTAGGTCGAGCTGTCCATCTCCATCCACGTCCGCCAAAGCCATCGGACCGGTGGTTGCCTCATCGGCAAGGGCATTGGTGGAGACGATGGGCTTGCCGGCCTGGAGGGTCCAACTCTGGAACCGCGGGGCCCGAGCAAGCGCCGCTTTCTGGTTGGAAAGCCCCGCTATCAGCCGAGGAGGGGAACCGCGTCGGCGATCCACCAAGACTGAGACCGCGTCCGAAACCGCTACAGAACTTAAGGCTCCGGTTTCCGGCACGAATCCAGCCGGACCGTCGTTCCGAAGTACCCGGAAATGCCCCTCTTCGTCGGCGCTAATAAAGAGGTCCGGATCGCCATCGGCGTCCCAATCGGCCCAGGCCAAACCCGGAGCCTCAGAACTCAGGCGTCGCGGCAGGAGCGGTTGGCGCGCAATTTCTGCGGTGTCGGGCTCCGGGGGTACCGGATCCGGATCCGTGGTGAGGCTCTCGAACAAAGGCTGCTGCACGGGGGCCGACGGCGGGGGATCGAGGGTGTCCCGTTCTTCGATTTCGATAATCTGATTAGCTTCCAGCCCACGGACAACGGAACGGCGACCGTTGCGCCAAAGGACTTCTACTTCCAGCGAATGGGCCGCACCGGCCGCAAAGACGCGGAGAGCCTGGTCTCCGGACAGGTAACGGCCACCAGAAATCATCTCCTGGGTCTGAGTCACCGGACCTCCAGTGACCTTGATCCTCGCCCCAATGCCTGCGGTATTGCCGCGGGCGCCCTTCAGACTGACGGCCAAGCGAGGTGCCGGGCTGCCGTTACGGAGCATTCGGGCCGGACCGTTGAGGACATTGATGACGACGTCGAGATCCCCATCATTGTCGAGGTCTCCAAAGGCCATGCCGTGGGCGAATCCGCTCCGATCAAAGCCCCAACGTTTGCCAGAATCTTCAAAGGTCAGGTCCCGGCGATTGCGAAAGGCCATCGACGGAGTTTCACGCCGCGGGAGCAAGGCCAGAGCCCTCTGGCGAGCCTCCGGGGTCTTCCAGAGGCCTTCCCGGATAATACGACTCTGCGCGTCAATATCCTGCACATCCTCCCAACCGTCGAGGTCCACGTCGAGGAACGCCGATGACCACGTCCAATCGGTGGCCGCCACGCCGGCCATCTGAGCAATCTCAGCCCAGGTGCCGTCACCCCGAGACCGTTGCAAGGCGTTGCGGGTGACCTCTGGGCGGAATCCTGGGCGCTCGACAGGCCAGCGCACCACTCCATCAAGGGTGTCGGGTCGCTGGCGGGCACGGTCTTGCCGCCGAGGGCTGAGCATTTCGGCGACGAAGAAGTCATCGTGCCCGTCGCGGTCAATGTCGGCCGCATCCATGGACATGGACGAGAGCGGTTGGTTGCGCAGGGCGGTTTGCGGTGCGGCCTGAAACCGCTTACCCCGATTAAGCCAAAGCCGGTCGGGCCCATGGACGAAGTCGTTGCAAACATACAGGTCGGGTTGGCGGTCGCCATCGAGATCCCGGAACATGACGGCCAGACCCCAGTCACGCGGGGCATCAACCAGGGCCTGTCCCTGCTCGTCGAGGAAGAGCCCCACATTCCACGGGGCAACTGCCACGTTGGTTCCGCCGCGATTGATGTACAACGCGTCCGGCTCCCCGCGTTCAAGGACCTCCAAGTTGCCATTCATGGCGGGGACTCCGAGGTAACGATCCTTCGGTTCAATCACTGTGCTGCCGTCGGGCATACGGCGCTGAACGAACCGCCCGCCCTTGGGAGGGTCATGAAAGGTGTCGGTGCGGTAATGGGTGACATACACGTCGAGGTCTCCATCGCCATCGACATCGGCCAGGGCCATCGACGTAGCCCCGGTGTTGCGGAAGAACCCCATCTGGACCTCCGTGAAATGGCCCTTGCCGTCGTTATGGAAGGATCGCGTACCGCCACCGAGGCTGTTGACCAGCAAGTCCAGATCCCCATCACCGTCGAGATCGGCGAAGTTGCAACCGGTGGAGTACTGATCCGGACAAGCGACACCCGCACGGGCTGTGATGTCTTCAAAACGCCAGTCGCCGAGGTTGCGGTAGAGAACGTTGTCGCCTTCGAGGCGGCAGAAATAGACATCGACGCGTCCGTCGCCGTCGATGTCGCCCAAGGCGACGCCCGAACCCAGTTCCAACAAACGGTTCCGGGCGACGGTGGCTTCAGCCAAATGGTTGGTAAAACCGAGGCCGGTCGCCGCCGCGGGCTGAAGCGTGAAACCCGGACCAACCCCGGGGCCCGGTTGGACAGTGGCCCTTCGGAATCCGGCCTCGGACTTCCACTCCAGAGTTGGACCCGATTCGCCATGGGCACGGCCCAGCATCAGGCCGATCACGAGGGACACGAATCGACCAAACACGCTCACACCATGCAAATGGCCGAAGCTTTTCACGGATACGGGGAAGTCTTGGCATACTATTTCCCGGACCCCGGACGATCCAGCTCGAAAACTGAGGGAGAACTCGCTCGGAGGTGCGCGGGGATCGGTACGAGACACGCGTGAAGCTCTTCGGAATCGAAACCGTTGCCGCCTCGAAGTGGGTAAATTGCTGAAAAACAGTGGGTGGGGGACGCTCGACAAGCCAACCGTGCGGATCCAGCGTGACCTCCATTCCCATGAATCGCAGACAGTTCCTTGAGCGGTCTTGGCTGGGCAGCCTGACCGTGGCTTCCGGATGCTCGCTCCTGCCATCCGGCGGCCGCGGGCCCGAGCGCCTGTTCTTCACCGCGTCGGGCAAGACCTGTGTCATCGACTCGACGGGCCAGAACTTTGGTGAACTGGACGTCTCGGCCCCCGGTCAGGTGACCTGGCAGCCAGCCGGTTTCTTGGAAGACGGACGGGTACTCTTGCTGAGCATGGAGGCGCGCCGGGACGGTCCAGGCCGACCCTTCGACGAGTACTACCACCAGACACCCACCCACGTTTGGGCTTACGATCTGCATCGAAAATCGCTGGAAGAGCTCGTCACGCGGGATCGCCTGGCGCCGTTTTATGCACCGCAACTGGTGCTTCAAGGCGGACGCATCCTCATGCAAGTGATCCGCACCCGACCCGGACAAACCTTCAACATGCGTTTAGATGGTTCGGATGCCCGCGAGTTCACCGGCCCGGACGAAGGACTGCCCTACGGCTACAGCCTCAGTCCGGACGGTCAGCACGTGGCCTTCCATCTGGCCAGTCGCGAAGGCTACCAGATCTGGACTTGCGACACCCACGGGGGCAACCGGGTGAAGGTCGCCGCCCAACCCGGTCATTTGTATTTCGGGCCCAGCTGGTCTCCCGACGGGCAATGGTTGGCCTTTCAAGACTGCCACGCCCCGGTAGATCCGGGACACGACTGGTCCGACGTCTGCGTGTGTCGCCCCGATGGGACCGGATTCCGGATACTCACCGAGGGTCAGGCGATGTGGTTCGGAGCCACCTACGGCTCGGCAAGCCATCGCGGCGGCGGTTCCAATGTTCCTGCTTGGACGCAAGATGGCCACATCCTCGCCCCCTTGCGCATCCCGGGCTCCCGAGTCCCCTGGGAATATCAAGCACAGCGCCCCGACACCGATCATTTCAACCGCGAGTTTAAACCCCACCAAGCCCGCGGCGGCACCGCCATCGCTCGGATCGATCCGAAGACGGGTTCCGTCGACTGGGTGACTCCATGCACGGACGGCGTGTGGGATTTTAGAGCAACGGAGTTTCCCGGAGGCGGCCCAGTCGCCTTCTGCCGCGCTGAAACGGGTGGCGTACCCCACCTTCGGGTGACCGATCGAAAAGGGCGCCATTCCTTGAAGATCCACAGTGGCATCGGACCCGGCGGCTTGGATCATCCGCGATGGCTGCCGCGAGACACCTCCACCACCAAGCCTGGATACCGGTGATTTCTCGGAGAACACCCTCCGCCCGCAGTCCGTCCTGAACGGCCTATTCCTAGGGATTGGCACCAAAACGACCGCACGCCGGGTCGATTTCCTTTGGGACACAAAGCTGCCTAGGAGCCTGTCCCTGACCGGGGGAAGCCGGCCCGCACAGATCCATCACTCGACCAGCCACCGGGTTGGGAATTGACAAGTGAATCGATCTATTGCAAACTGTTTGCATTGGTTTTAAACTCGTCCCGTATTTCTCCATGAAACTGCTCTTGATCGTCCCAGCCTTGACCCTGGTAATTCCTGCATTTTCCCAAAATTTCATCCATTCTGGGCATGTCGATATCGGTATCGGATACGAAGACAAGGCCTTTGATTTGCATGTTCACCAAGGGGAACCAGTCAATAAGGAGTTCGCCCCTGGAGAGGCGGTTTTTGCCATCGGATCCGCCTCGGCCGGAATTTCTCCCGGCGGCGCTTTCACCAGTTTTCTGGGGACCACGGGCACACCGGTCTGGGTGCTTCCCTCGACGGAGAATTCCCAATTGCCCTTCCTCGGGTTCGGCACCGAAGAACTCACCGCCAGCGACTGGTCAGGCAACATCACCCTCAGTCTGAAAGCCGTCAGCGGTCCGGGCACTTTCTCGATCTGGGGCACCAGCGGATTCGGAGCTCCCGAAGTGAAAATGACCACGGCCAATGGGATTGCCGATGACGACCGACTCCTTCTGGTGGCGGGCAGCCACGGGCACTACACTCTCGGTTTCTCGGCTCCGGGCGACTATCTGGTGACTCTTAAGGCCTCCGGAACCCATCTCATCGACGGCCTCCGAACGAGTGACCCCGCAACCTACCGCTTCCAAGTAATTCCCGAGCCATCCACCTGGGCCCTGGCCCTCACCGGAGCCGGAGTCAGCGCTCTGGCCTTCCACCGTCGATGGCCAAAGGGTCGTGGGTTTTAATTTTGTTCCGTGCGGGGTATGGAGTACCGAAAAATGGCTTCCCCCAGATTCTATCACCGAACCTCCGGCCAAGACCTTGAAAGAGGCTCAATTTATCTTCGGGGTTTGTTTTAGACATAAAACAATGTTGTTGCCTTGCGCAGATTGGTCCCGCAGAAACTGCAACGGTGCCGCTCATCCCATTCACAAAATCTCCCATCGGGACCCTCGCGATCCATAGACGAGTCCGAGCCATATCCCGGCCGCTACGTCTCGGTCTGATGATGGCCACGGTCCTTTCCAGCAGGGTGGGAGCATCAGACCCGGTACCTACCCAACAGTATTGGCTCTTCGATCCGGTACCTCGCGAAGCAATGCGCCCCCTGAGTACCAATCGGCCGGACCAGACGGAAAGCCCCTATTCGGTCGACGCCGGGCATGTTCAGTTCGAGTTCGAGGTGGCCAAGGCGACCTTCGGAGCGGTTTCTGCCGACGGCGACCGCTCCGGCCGAGAACTGGTGGTTGGAGGGGTTAATGCCAAGGTGGGACTGACGCCCCGGTCCGACTTGCAGTGGGTCTACGATGGTCAGGTGATTTCCTGGAGGCGATCCGATGCCACCGGACGGCTCGAGCAGCGGTCCGGTGCCGGCGACCTCCAGACGCGTCTCAAGGTGAACCTCTGGGGCAATGACGGCGGATCCACCGCCCTGGCCCTCATGCATTACGTCAAGTGGCCGTTGTCGGCCTCCCATGTCCGCAATGGGCATGCTGAGGGGGGGTCTCATCGTGCCGCTGGCCATCGAATTGGCCCCGGGCTGGTCGTTGGGCGGCCAGACCCAGGTCGATTGGGTTCATTACGACCCGGCCGGTCACGGCTTGGAATGGGGGAACACCGTGACCCTCGGCCGCGACATCACCGAGCGGTGGGCTGGCTTTATCGAATTGGCCGCCCGCATCGCACCGGAATCCGGGCTGCCCTGGCAGGGGCAATTCGACCTCGGCTTCACCTGGGAGGCCCGCGCGGGTCTTCAACTCGATTTCGGCTGCTACTTCGGAATCACCCGATCGGCTCCGGACTATGTCCCGTTCCTCGGACTGACGTGGCGATACTGACGAAAACGGGCTGCGCGCAGGAGTGTTCCCGGCGCGGGCAGATCAAAAGTAGCGGGGAACCACCGTGGGCCGCCGAGGCTCGATGTGAGTGTCGAGCGCTTGGCGGAAGCGTTCGATCCCGGCTTTTTCAGCGTCTCCGAGGCCATAACGAATGTGGCCGCCCAAATAGGATTGGCGAAATTCGCGAGTAAATTCGGGGCGATGCTCGACCCAGTGGGGCATCGATTCCAAACCGAGAACCCGGGCTTGGCGAAGCCGGTCCGCCAAGGCGGGCGTTGCAGCGCTTTCCCCAACGGCCCACACGGCGTAAACAAACGGCAGGCCTGTCCATTCCTTCCACGCGGCCCCCAAATCCCAAATTTGATGAGCATGAGGACCGAGAGAAAACCGAATGGCCGGATCGCCAATGAGCAGCACGTTGCGAGGCATTCGCTCTCGGTCATAATCCGCCAAAGGGCTGAAGCGCGGCGATAGCCCTCGGGCTGCCAAGAGCACGCGCAACAAATTCACGCTGGTGCAGGAAGCCGGGTCGAGATGCACCTCGGTCAGGCGTTCGTCGAGAGGATCCTGATGGGCCAGAAAAACGCTGGCGACCGGTCCGTCAGAGGCGATGGCTACGCCGTCCACGATGGGATATCCCGGAGCAAACAAGGCTTCGGTAACACTCAGCAAAGCGGCCTCGAGCCGGCCGGCACGCAATTCCACCGCCAACGTCGACGGCGGCAAGAATCGGCACCCCTCCTCCAGCCCACAGGTCAATGGCACCGCATTGAGGTAGGGAACGGACCCGATGCGTGCCGTCTCAGGAATCACACCTCAAGAGAGCGGCTTTATTGTCCACCGCAAGCAACGAACGATGCGAGATCTCGAGGGGCATCACTTGAGCCGATCAACAAATTGAGCCGTCTTGTCCATGGCCACCTGGATTTTATCGAAGGCGGTCGCAAAACAGCAGCGCACAAAGCCCTCGCCGCTGGGCCCGAAAGCTCCGCCAGGCACGCAGGCGACCTTCTCCTCGTTCAACAAACGCACAGCAAACTCCTTCGAAGACAGACCCGTGCTGGTGATGTCGGGGAACGCATAGAAAGAACCCCTCGGCAAATGGCACTTGAGACCCATGTCGTTGAGGGCCTTCACGATGAAATTGCGCCGCAACTGATACTGGTCACGCATTTCAGCCGTCGCGGCAGCCCCGTGAGTGAGCGCCTCGATGGCGGCCTCTTGGGCGATGATGCTCGCGCACATGATGGCGTACTGGTGCACCTTCATCATGGCATCGATGAGCGGGGCCGGACCGCAGGCGTAGCCGATGCGAAATCCGGTCATGGCATAAGCCTTCGAGAAACCATGCAAGAAGATGGTGCGCTCGGCCATGCCCGGCAGCGAGGCGATGGACACGTGTTCTCCCTCGAAGGTCAGCTCGGAATAGATCTCGTCGGTGAGAATCAACAAGTCATGGCGTCGGGCCACCTCGGCGATTTCAAGCAACTGCTGCCGGGTCATGGTGCCCCCGGTCGGATTCGTCGGAAACGACAGCATGAGCACCTTGGACTTCGGCGTGACCACCGCCTCGATGGCCTGGGCCGTCACCGCGAAGCCGTCTTCGGCCTTGCAGGCCACCGGCACTGGCACCGCATGGGCCAGAACGACGCTGGGCGCGTAACTGACATAGCAAGGCTCGTGGTAAATGACCTCATCACCGGGGTTGAGCACCGCCCGCAGAGCCAAGTCCAGAGCCTCGCTAACACCGACCGCCACCAGCACCTCAGTCTTCGGGTCATAGCGAACCCCAAAGTGCTGCTCGACGTAGTCCGAGATGCACTCGCGCAATTTCAGCAAACCCAAGTTGGAAGTGTATTGGGTACGACCGCGTTCCAGAGCGTAAATCGCCGCCTCACGGATATGCCAAGGAGTAGCGAAATCCGGCTCTCCGACCCCCAGCGAAATAACGCCCGTGGTGTTCTGGACGAGTTCGAAGAAGTCGCGGATACCGGAGCGCGGAATCCCCGCGACGTGGTGGGCGATGAAGTTGCGATGAACGGAGGACATGAACGTCTCTGTGGGGGTATGCGAACTCGGGGACCTTCGGGAAGAGGAATTTCCCGGATCCGCCACAGGTTCGCCGGGTTGGGCGGTTAGTGGCGGCTCGGGCGGGAAAGTGCGGCTGCCGTAGCGCAGGCGACTGCCACGGCGGATGGAACTCGGTTGCCGGACTTCATGATGCAGGCCTATTCCGGACAAAACCCCGGCCCTGTCAAGGCGGGCGTGCCGCGGATATGCAGCAAACGCTCCATCCACTTCAAAGTTTTGCCAACCCTTCGAGACACCTAACCGAAACACGACTCCCCCTCGCACTCGCTGGCGATCTAAGCTTTATTGATTCCGTGCGTTGTCAGAAGAGGAGCCTCTCCCGGCTTCCAATTGATAACAGCCCGGTACTTGCCATGAACGTCTCATCCCTCAGCCGCTTTGGCCTTCCCGCCTGGATTCTGGCCACTTCTCTGGCCGCTTCTCTCACTGTCCGGGCCGAAACCGGCCTCGGCTTTATTGAAACCTTCGCCCTGGCCTCCGACCGCGAAGCCACCCTTGGGCAACTCGTGCCCGGTACCGAGGACTATTACTTTTTCCACGCGCTGCACTACCAGTCCTCGGGGCAAAAGCAGAAATTTTCTGAGACGCTGACCCAATGGGCCACGCGCTTCCCAATTTCTGAGCAGCGGCCACTGCTCGAGAACCGCGAAGCGCTCCTGGCCTACGGCACAGATCCGAAAAGAACCCTCCAACACTTGCGCGATCGGCTGGGGCTGCAGTTCAACCACGTCCAGGAGCTCCCCGACCAAAAGCCCGACCTGCCCACAGCACTGACGCCCTCCATGATCTCGCGGGAACGCTTCCTCAGCGTTGTCCCGACGGGCAATCCGCTGGACGCGCTGTCCGAGGCCGAGGTGGAACGGTTGCTGCAAGACCCAACCCCGGCTCTTCCCTACCCGGCCGTTGCCCTCCTGCTACGGATCCAACGGCCGGACGCGCCAGGGCTCCTACCGCGGATCCTCTCCGAATTAAAGACATCGGAAAGCCGAGGCTTCGGTTCCTTACCCATTCATCGAACCTTGCTGCCCGCGCAGCTCGATGCGCTCGAAAAGGAAATCCCTGCGCTGGCCCACCAGTCGGCGTTTGTGATGACCCGGATTGCCAAGCTGGCTCCCGGGGCCGACGCCAATGCCCAGACGAATCCGCTCGAAAGGGAGGCCTGGCTGGAGCGCGTCGGAGGCTATGTGGGAGGACTGCCGGCGGCGTTCAATTCCCTCAAGGCCCACGTGCTGTATGCCCACCTGCAACACGACCGGACCCGCGGTGTCTATGACCGAGCCCGTTTCCTCGAATACTTGAAGCTGCCCCGACCGGTAGCTTACATGAACCCAAAGTACCTCAAATCGGTCCAGGCAGACCGCTTTGCGGCCGACTTGAATGCCGCCTTCCCGGAATCGGGTCTGGGACTGCCTCCCATCGGAACGGACGAGCCGTTGGTCCGTGAATTTTTCCTGCAGTTCGCCGCAACCGATGCCCAGTGGGAACCGTGGACCGAATGGCTCCGCGACACGTGGGTCAAACCCCTCTTCGCCGAAGCCAAGATCACCCAGGGTGCCGGCGAAACCGAGCGCTGGACCTCATTGCTGTCGCCGGCGGCTTATCAGGCGCTCAAGGATCGGGTGGACATCGAATTTCCGGCCACCAATGCGCCGAGCATTCCGTTGGACCAGGAAATCGCGGTGAGCGTGACCCTCAAAAACACGCCTCAGGTCATGGTCCGTCTCTTCGAGATTAATACCCTCGGCTACTTCCAGTCGCACAAACGCCCCCTGAACACCGACCTCCCTCTCGATGGTTGGGTGGCCAACGCCGAACAACGTCACGACGGAGAATCTTCGCCATTCCTGCGGTACACACGGCCGTTTCGCTTTCCCGAACTCCAAGGGAAGCGGGGGGCCTGGATCGTCGAGATCATCGGCGGCGGACGATCTTCCCGGGCCCTCCTCCGACGCGGAGGGTTTTCTTTGCTGCAATCCAACGGGCCGGGCGGCGATTTGATTCAGGTCCTCGACGAGAACGCCCGCGTCGTCACCAACGCCGTCGCCTGGCTGGACGGTCGCAAGTGGGAAGCCAATCCCAAGGACGGTCGCATCCAAATCCCCTTCACCGCCACCCCGGGCCGACGCCCCATCGTCTTGTCCGATGCCGACGGACGGTTGGCGTCCTTGGCCGAATTCGAACACCACGCCGAGACCTATGAGCTGGAGGCTCAGTTTCACCTGGATCCCGAGCAGTGTGTCGCCGGAGCCGAGGCTGTGCTTGCGATGCGGTCGTCCTTGCGCATCGGCAATCAGGCGTTCACTCCGGAACTGCTCGCGGAGGCCCGGCTGACGCTTACCACCACCACCCTCGATGGCGTGAGCTCCAGCACGGAGGTGCCGCTCACCACGCTCTCCGCAGCCCGGGTGCTGACCCACGCCTTCCGGGTCCCCGATCGTCTCGGCCGCGTCTCGGCCACTTTGCAGGGACGAATCGATCCCGTGGCCGGCGGCGAAAAACGTGAGTTGAGTGCTTCCCGGAGCTGGGAAATCAACGGCATCGAAGGGACTGCCAACATCAAGGACGCCTTTCTCCGGCGGAGCGGCGGACGGTATTGGGTGGAAGTCCGCGGCAAGAACGGGGAACCCGTGCCGGACCATGCCCTCCCGATGACGTTCCATCGCCGTGGCTTCAACAACACCGTCGAAATTTCCCTGCGGACCGACGCCCAGGGCCGCATCGATCTGGGGGCGCTTACGGAGATCACCCGACTGGAAGCGACCCCGGCCCCGGACCTCCGGCGCTCATGGCCCTTGGAGACCTCCGCCCAGACGCGTCCGCGAGAACTCCACGCCCAGGTCGGCGAGACCGTGCGCATCCCGTGGTCCCCGCAAGGACGGCCAGACGCCTGGTCGCTGCTCGAACTGCGTGGCGGCACCTTCGCCACCGATCGAACCACGGCGGTGCGGGCCTCCGGAAACCTGCTGGAAATCGCAGGACTGGCGGCGGGCGACTACTCGCTGCGCCTGCGCGATCCGGACGAGTCGGTGATCACCCTCCGCATCGGCGACGGCGTGCCGGTGGCCGGTTGGTTGGTGGGCAAGAACCGATCTTTGGAACTGCGTCCTCGGCAGCCGGTTCTTCTGGCATCGGCCACCCTCACTCCAGACGGCGGAGCCGAAATCACGCTGCAAAACTGGAACCCGTTCACCCGCGTCCACGTGATGGCCAACCAATTCGTGCCGGCCAAGAGCCTGTTCTCCAATCTGGGCGGCTTCACCCGATGGGGCGTCGGAACCAAGACTCCCGACTTTTTGCCCAACTTGTATTCCGGGGGTCGGGAAATCGGCGACGAGTACCGCTACATATTGGATCGCCGCTACGCCACGAAGTACCCGGGCAATCGGTTGCCCCGGCCCGGCTTGCTGCTCAATCCCTGGGACAAGCGCTCCACCGACTCGGAAATACTGCCCGTCGCCGACGGAGCCGCACCGCTCGCCTCCGCGGGCAGCCTGCCCGGAATGGCACAAATGGCCGACATGCTCGCGCGAAGTGAGCTGGCCTCGGCCCGACCGTCTCTGGATTCAAACTGGGACTTTCTGGCCGCGGTTTCTCCGGTCTTCTTCAACCTCATCCCTGATGCCACGGGTAAGATCCGGCTGCCAGCGAGCGCCCTCGGGGACGGATCCCTCATCCAAGTGTATGTGGAGGACGCGACCGATGCCGCGTGGCTAACCCTAGACCGCGCCGCCAAACCCCTCGCCCTTCAAGATCAGCGCCTCAGCCGTGTGTTGGAGGCACCCGGCGGCTCGACGGAAGTTCGGGATGCCCAAGGGCTGGTCCGCGGACAAACCCGGACGTTGTCAGAGGCCCGGAATAGCCAGTGGGAAACCTACGACACCTTGGAGTCGGTGTTCCGCCTGCTGAGGACCCTCAATCCTGATCCCCAGTTGGCGCGCTTTGATTGGCTCATGCGTTGGTCGTCGCTGACACCCGACGAGCGACGCTCCCGCTACTCGGAGTTCGCCTGCCATGAGGTGAATCTCTTCCTGCAGCGGAAAGATCCGAGCTTCTTCGAGTCGGTGATTCGGCCTCACTTGGCCAATAAGCGGGCGCGCACCTTCATCGATGACTACCTGCTGGGGGCCGATCTGAAAGCGTATCGGGAACCCCGGGCCTACGGGCGGCTGAATCTGGTTGAGAAAACCCTCTTGGCCACTCGACTGGACGGCGAAGCCGCTGCCACGTCGCGCCATTTGCAAGAACTCTGGGAACTGCAACCCATCGACACCCTCGAAACCCAGCGGTTTGAAACCGCCCTCGGTGGACGGGCCTTGGAAAATTCCGGTGGCATGGGTGGGGCGGCCGGACACTCGCTCAAAGAACAAGCCTCCGCCGGACCCGGCGAGGTGAGGTTCGATAAATTCGGAACAGAGCGGGAGTTGATGTCGAGATACGGTCTTCAGCCCAGTCGAAACCAGCCAGCGCCGGCCGATGCCAAATCAGTGATGCTAATGGGCGGAGCGCCGCCTCGGGATAAATCGGCACGGCGGTCTTTGGACCGAAAGGATTCTGCCTTGGCCAAGATGAAATTATCAGAGCCCCAGGGCGTGACTCTGGGTTTGGAAGTCGAGACGGCGCGCAGCCTCCGTGCTCGTTCCGCCGCCTCCGGGTATTACCGTTCTCCGGGTCCCGCCAAGGAATGGGCAGAGAACCATTACTACCGGTTGCCCCTCGAGGCCCAAGGCCCCGACCTAATCCCGGTCTCGGGTTTCTGGCGCGACTTTGCCGCACGAGATCCGAAAACCCCCTTCCTCTCGCCGCGGATTCTAGAAGCACACCACAACCTCAGTGAAATCTTGCTGGCCTTGGCGGTTCTCGACCTGCCCCTCCAGACCACCAACGCCCCCACGATCCGCAACGAGGGAAGTGCCAGAACCCTCACCGCCAACGGCCCCTTGCTCATCTTTATCCGTGAAGTGAGGCCTGCGACCCCTAGCCCCTCCAATTCTACCGGACTTGAGTTGCTCGTCAGCGAACGCTTCTTCCGACTGGATGACCGCTACTTGCTCGAGGGACAGGAACGCTACGACAAGTTCGTGAGCGACGAGTTCCTGCCCGGCGTGGCGTATGGCGCGCAAGTCGTCATCAGTAATCCGGGTTCGTCCCCAGTGAAGGCGGACGTGTTGACTCAAATTCCGTTGGGTTCCATGCCCCTCCAGAGAGGTCGCGCCACCCATAGCCAGCCCGTCCGGCTGGAGCCTTATTCGACGCTCAAAGTGGAGTACTACTTCTATTTCCCCAGCCATCCGGCGCAGCCCACGAATTACGCCCACGCACCCGCAATCTTGACGCTGGATGGAAAAGCACTCGCCCAAGCCAAGGCCCAGTCCTTTCGAGTGGTGCGCCAGTTGTCCGTGCGGGACACCCGATCCTGGGATTATCTCTCGCAGCAAGGTTCTGAGGCGGAAGTCCTGACCTTCTTGTCGACCAACAACCTGGCCCGATTGAATCTCGAACGCGTGGCGTGGCGGGTTGCCAAGAGCCCTGAATTCTTCCGGCGTCTCACAGAATTTCTCTCCCAGCACCATGTCTGGAACGAACCCATCGCCCGATACGCCGTGGTTCACAACGACGCCGGCGTGCTCCGCGAATGGCTGCGGCACCGGGAGGATTTCCTGTCCCAATGCGGGCCTTGGCTGGACTCACCGATCCTACGCATCGACCCCATCGAGCAACGCACTTACGAACACCTCGAGTATTCTCCCCTGATTAATCCCAGAGCACACCCGGTCGGATCCCGGCGGCGGATCGCCAACACCATGTTCCGGGATCAGTACCTCCGCTTTCTGCGTGTGCTGGCCTTCCAGCCCCGATTGGCGGCCGACGACGAGTTGGCGGTGGCCTACTACTTGTTCCTTCAAGATCGGGTGAGCGAAGGACTGTCCCGTCTGGCACGGGTACGACCCAACCAAGTCCGCACTCGAATCCAGTACGACTACCTCCAAGCCTGGTCCCATTTGTACGAAGAGAAACTCTCTGAGGCCCGCAAGATCGCTCGGGGTTACGAATCCTATCCGGTGCCCCGCTGGCGCGGACTTTTTGCGGACCTGACCCGCCACCTCGACGAGGCCGAAGGCAAGGCGGTCGCTGCCAAACCGGCTCCAGGAACGGCTGGCGGCTCCTCCTCCGATGCACAAACCGCGGCGGCGGCGGCCCAACGCGAGGCGGCCTTCGACCTCCAGGTAGAGAACCGCAGCATTTCCCTCACCTGGAAAGAATTGTCCTCGGTCACGGTCAATTACTACCGCATGGACCCCGAATTTCTCTTCAGTCGAAACCCCTTCGCCGACCGGGATGGAGACCAACCCAGCATCCTCCAACCGACGCTCTCCACGGTCGTGCCATTGCCCGCCGGCAAGAACGCTCTGGAGTTGCCGATCCCCGCCGCCCTGTCCAAAGACCACGTGGTGGTGGAGGTCTTGGGTGGCGGCCGTCGCAAGGCGCGGATGCACCATGCCCACACCTTCCGCCTTCAGATGGCGGAAAACGAAGGCTCCTTGGAAGTTCGCGAACCGTCCGGCAACCGCCCGGTCTCCAAGGTCTATGTGAAGGTCTACGGTCGGCTGGACAATGGCGGGATCCGCTTTGTGAAGGATGGCTATACGGATCTTCGAGGCCGCTTCGATTATGTGGGCATGAATGAGTCCTCAGCCACCGCCTCGGATCCACACACCCCTCGGGCGCTGGTCGCCGACCTAGCGGCAAACCCTGTATCCACCGGCATGGACCACCCCGCCCTGGCTCACGGGGAGGGACCGCGGATTCGCCGTCTGGCCGTGCTCGTGCTCAGCGAGGCTCACGGAGCGGCCGTGCGCGAGGTCGAGGCACCCGCCCGGTGAATCACTCCGGGCGTTTGCCCAGACGAATCCGCACCGGAGACTTAGCCGCAGGACCAGGGCCTGCGGGTGGGGGACTCTTGCGGGCCAGGTCCATGAACCGCGACTGGGACCGTCGAGCCCCAGGAGTCTGAGCCTGCGGGGATCTCCGGTAGGTTCCGTGGGACTGATCGGGCTGCAACTGTCGCACCTTGGCGACATCTTGAAGAGACTCCTGGAGGATCTCCTGCAAAATGCGGTCCCGAATCCGCCCATCCAAGATTGGAAAGGCTACTTCGATGCGCTTGAAGAAGTTTCGGGGCATCCAATCAGCACTGGTCACGAAGACCGAGGGATTGCCGGCGTTTTCAAAACTCCAGATGCGGCTGTGCTCGAGGAAGCGATCGATAATGCTGCGCACGCGAATACGTTCGCTCAGACCGGGCACGCCGGGACGCAGGCAACAAATACCCCGGATGATCAAATCAATCTCGACCCCGGCCTGGGAGGCTTCATACAGCGAGCGAATGGTTTCCTCGTCTACCAGGGCGTTCATCTTGACCACGATCCGCGCCGGAAGCCCGGCTCGCGCATGGTCCGCCTCGCGTCGGATCAACGCCTGGACCCGCTCATGCAACTCGAAAGGGGCCAGGATTAACTGATGGGTGGGTCGGTACTGACAGACACCGGTGAGCAGGTTGAAGAGTGTGGTGGCATCTTCACCGATGTCCGGGCGGCAAGTCAGCAAGCTCAGGTCCGTATAAAGTCGGGCGGTCGAAGGATTGTAATTGCCGGTGCCCAGATGGACATAGCGGCGAAGCCCATCGTCATCCCGCCGAACCACCAAACACACCTTGGCATGGACCTTGTATCCCACCACGCCGTAGACCACGTGGACGCCTGCCTCTTCTAGGCGGCGGGACCAGGCGATGTTGTTGGCCTCGTCAAATCGGGCCTTCAATTCCACCACCACGGTGACTTGCTTGCCGTTCTTCACCGCATCCATCAGGGCTCCCACGATGCGGCGATCGCCGCCCGTGCGGTAAAGGGTTTGCTTGATGGCCAGAACGCGCGGATCGGCCGCTGCCTGTTGGAGGAAATGTAAGACCCCATCAAAACTCTCATAAGGATGGTGCAGCAGCAGGTCTCCTTGGCGAAGGCTCCCGAAAATATCCCTACCTTCCCGAAGAGATTCGACAATGGGCGCTACAAACGGCTCATCCCGCAATTCCGGGCAGTCGTCTCCTTCAAGGATGGCCAGAAGCCGACCGGGGGCAATGGGCCCCTCGATGGCGTAGAGGTCATGGGCTTCGAGGCCTAGGGTGGTCAGGAGTTCGTGGCGGATCGCTTCGGGGCAATCGGATGAAACCTCCAGACGCACGGCTTCGCCTTTCCGACGATTGTGCAACTCGGCTTCAACCGCCATCCGCACATTGGAGACCTCTTCCTCGTCGATGTAGAGTTCGCTGTTACGGGTCACCCGGAATGACCACCAGGCCTCGACCTGCGCGACGCCGAAGAGGCCGGCCAAGTTGGCTCCGATGAGGTCGGACAGGAAGACCGAGTCCCGGCGACCGTCGGGTCGTGGCAGCCTCACCAGATGAGGCAGCACCCGAGGCACTTGGACGATCGCTAAACGGGTAGCCCCCGGATCTCGACCGTCTGGGGTGTGGATCCGAGTGATAAGATTCAACGATTTATTGAGCAGCTGCGGGAACGGATGGGAGGGGTCCACGGCCAATGGTGTCAGCACCGGATAAACCTTCTCCTGATAGTACGACGCCAACCATTGCCGATCGGACTCGTCGAGCATTCCCGGCTTCAGAAAACGGAAGCCCTCAGCCTCTAGCGCCGGAGCCAAATCGTGAGACCAGCATCGGTCGGCATCCCGGACCAAGGCCCGCACTCGCTGAGTCACCACCCGGAGACACTCGCTGGCGGTAAGACCATCGGGCATGCGATGCCCCCCTTCCGACTCGATCTGCTGCTTGAGCCCGGCGACGCGGACCTCGAAGAATTCATCCAAGTTGGAATGGGTGATCCCGAAGAACTTCACCCGCTCGAGCAACGGAACTGCGGAATCCAACGCCTCGTCCAAAACCCGCTGGTTGAACTCGAGCCACGAGAGTTCGCGATTGAAAAGACTTCCAGAAACCCACCGGGACGGAGGATTAGGGATGACTTGCGGAGTTTCTGGGGATTTGCCGGCGAAGGGGCGTTGCTTACGGGCCATGATTCAAGCGATTCGGCAGACTAACCCGGACACCCGCCTTGTCGACAGTGACATTTGATCGACACAGAACAACGAATGACCGTTTGAGCGAAAGATTGCGACTATGGAAACACCCTAACTCAGACGACAGGGTTTACAGGCCGCGCGCAATCTTCTTGGCGTTGCGCATCAATTCGATGGTCCCTGATGGCAAATAACAGGCGGCTCCCACGTCGGAAAACCGGTTCCAATCGAGCGAGAAGCGGTCCATCCCTAAACCCAAGTTGTCGAAAAACAGGCTGCCATTCAGGGCCCGAATCTTGTAGCCCCGGAACAAATTCTGGCGGGTCACGATGAAGAACAGCGCATGAGCTACTGCTAGATCTTCGATCGTTGGTAATGAGGCCTCTCCTTCCTCAAACTTCCGCCGGAGAAAGAGTTTCTGGTCCGCCAATGTCCGGTTCTGGCTTTCGTCGACACAACCGTCGATGGCTATTCGAACCTCTGTGGGCTTTCCTTCGGTGAAAGAGGGCATGTCGAGCCACACCTTGTACCGGTTCGGAAACACGTAGTTCCGCTTATCCAACTTGGAGTAGATCGCCTGAGCCTCCTCGATGATGCGAATACGTGGCACGTTGGGCGGGATCACGAAAAGGATCTCATGGGACCCTAGTATCTCCACCGAATACTTGGCGCCTAACGACTCGCGGGCCGGCAACTTCGCCTTAATATCCTTCATGGCTCGCTCTTCAGCCCGGATCTGATCCTGGATGACATTCAGCGTGACAAACTCCTCAGGCGTGTTGGCGATGCCGAAAATAGCATCATAGTCGGCCCTTAAAGAATCCAAACGGATCTTGGTATCGTCGTACTGAAGGATAATGTCTGATTCAGAGCTCATGGTGTCACCTCTCTCTCGGGCAACTAAAACAATTTTACGGTCGATCTAATGGGTGAGGCTTCTCGAGACGCACGGGATACTCGCAGCACATCGTGCGCGATGTTGAGGCAACACATTTCGACATCGGGCGAACGGATTAGAACAGGCGGCTTGGACTGCTGCCTCAAAGTGCTTTCTTAAACTGCAGTCTTGAGCCTAACTGTTGTATTTTTTGATATATGATTCAATATATTATTAATTTCAATATCTAAATCGCTATTATATATAGATCAGGGAGTGTTTTTTCGCCGTTTTGTGTTCGTTGTTTTATGGTTGTTTTTTCGCTGATATCTGTTCGAGCACATCGATGAACCCAAAGCCTCGGCACTTCCAGTTATCGGATACTGACGGGCAATACTTGAGAACAATTCTGGAGATCCGAACCACGGAGTGGACCCGAGGGTTCCCCGGTGACCAAGAACACCAGCGCGGCCCGTTTCTGGTCCATGAGCCCCCCTTCGACGGCCAATTGTACGACGACGATTATTTTTTCCAGGGGGAAGAATAATTGTCGTTGAACCAGCGGCACCTAGGCCCCGCTGCCACCTCCCCGGTAGGGCTCGAGTCTCTCGGGCCATCCCCACCTCGTCTGGCAAACCAGGGAACGGACGGTGAGACACCGTCCCTACCAAACTGGCAGGCCTCGTGCAGTGCGACGGAGGGAGAACCAACG
>JAPLUF010000016.1 GCA_026397755.1 Verrucomicrobiota bacterium | reverse complement strand
GCGCAGTTCGAGAGCCTGATCCATCCCTTCACCGTCATGCTGGCGTTGCCGTTGGCCGCGGTCGGCGCTTTCGGGTTGCTGTGGTTGCTGGCCTTCCTGGGCAAGACCGGGGTGATCCCAGTGATCCCCTCCATGAACATCAACTTGTTCAGCCAAATCGGCCTGGTGCTCCTCATCGGGCTAGTCACCAAGAATTCTATCTTGCTGGTCGAATACGCCAATCAACGCGCCCAGCAGGGCATTGACCCGGTCACGGCGATGATGGAAGCCGGCAAGGTTCGGCTCCGGCCCATTCTCATGACGGCTTTTTCCACGGTGGCGGGCATCATGCCCATTGCCATTGGTTTTGGCGCGGGTGCCGAGAGTCGTCGTCCGATGGGGGTCGCGGTCGTGGGAGGGATGCTCACGAGCACCTTCCTCACTTTGTATGTCATTCCGGTGGTGTATGTGCTGCTGGATCGCTGGTTCCCGACACGGTCAATGATCAAGGAAGAGCCTTCGCAAACCTTGCCGGCCCCGGCCCCGACCCGTTGATGATATGATCCCTCGCTCCGATCGCCCCCGAACCGGTTTTCGTCGTTTCCCCGGAATCGCCCGATGGACGGTCTGGGTGCTGGTCATCGGCTTGATGGGGTGCCGAGCGCCGCAGCCGCCAAGGCCGGTTGCTCTGTCCTCGGTTTTTCGCAGTGAGAAGCTGTTGGCCATTGATGGGGCCATCGTGCAATCCATCGCCTCGAATCGTTGCCCGGGTGGAGTCTTCTGGTTGGAGCGCAACGGGGTGGTGTATTCCAAGGCCTATGGGCACCGCTCGGTCGATCCATCGCCGGAGCCGGCCAGCCTGGACACGATTTATGATGCGGCCTCGCTCACCAAGGTTCTGGCCACGACGCCAGCGGTGGCCTGGCTAATCGAGCACGGGCACCTCGACCCGGAGAAGCCCCTGGCCCATTATCTCCCGGCCTTCGCCGCCCACGGCAAAGAGGCCATCACGGTACGACAAGTACTGACGCACGCCTCGGGATTGCGCCCCGGTTTGGGTGGTGGCGCTTGGAGCGGTTCCGACAAGGCCCTGGAACTGGCCTGCGATGAGAAGCCGCCGCACCCACCGGACACCCGGTTCGTCTATTCCGACATTAATTTCATTCTCTTGGGCAAGCTCGTGGAGAAGGTCTCGGGCCAGACCTTGGATGCTTTTTGTGACGCCCACGTGTATCGGCCTCTGAAGATGCGAGACACGGCTTATCGTCCCCTGCTGCACGGGTTGGACGTCGATCGTATTGCACCGACGGAACGGCGCGCCGATGGCACGTGTTTCCGTGGCGAGGTGCACGACCCGACCGCCCGCAAAATGGGCGGCGTGGCCGGACACGCGGGCTTATTCACGACGGCCGCCGACGTGGCCCGCTTCTGCCGCATGATGGATGCCGGCGGAACCCTGGACGGGGTTCGGGTGTTCCGTCCGGAGACGGTTGCTCGCATGATCTCGGTGCAAACACCGCCGAATCTCCCGAAACGGGGTCTGGGCTGGGACATTGATTCGCCTTATGCCGGACCTCGCGGATCGCTCTTTCCGGTCGGATCGTTCGGCCATTCTGGATGGACCGGCACCTCCCTGTGGCAAGATCCCGGCAGCCACGCCTGGGTTATTTTCCTGAGCAACCGCAATCACCCCACCGAAGAGGGTAACATTCTCGCCCTCCGCCGCCAACTCGGCACCCTCGCGGCCGAGTCGTTGGTAGGAGTGGAATTTGGGACCCTGCGTTAGGATTGGCCGGTCGATCGGCAACTCCACCCTTGACCCTGCGAGGATTGCGGAGCCCGCTACTTCAAACTCCTGATCTTGCCATGACACTCGGACTCCACCCGTCCCGGATTCGCCGGGGCTTCACCCTAATCGAACTTCTGGTGGTCATCGCCATCATCGCCATTCTGGCTGGGATGCTCTTGCCGGCTCTGGCGAAGGCGAAGGCGAAGGCCAATTCCATCAAGTGCATTAACAACGCCAAGTCGATGACGTTGTCGACATTCATGTACTTGTCCGATCATGGCAAACCGGTGCCCTACAATGGGGCTGCGACCGCCAACATGGACAATGCGTTATGGGTGACCGTGCTGGCCACCAACTATGGCGGCATTAATGCGGCCCGTATTTGTCCGTCGGCGCCGTCGGCGGCCGTTAAGTCCAAGCGTCGGCATCCCAACAGTGGTTCCTTGAACCAGACCTGGTTGTGGACCGGATCCAAGGGCATCGACTACGAGGCCAGTTACACCTTCAACGGGTGGTTTTATGGCGATGATGATCCGTATTTCAGCACTCCTGATCAGCGAGTGAAGAAGTACCGCAATGAGACCGATTGTCCGACACCGTCCAACACGCCGGTGATCGCCGACAGCAATTGGATTGATACCTGGCCCCAAGCCTCGGATCCCCCGGCCAGGAATTTGTTCACCGGCGATGATTTCGCCGGGGCCATGGTGCGCTTGACGCTGCCACGCCATGGGAGTGCCGTCTGGGGGCGGACCCAGATCTTCAACCCGAAGGACACGTTGCCGGGCGCGATTAATTCGGGCTTTGTCGATGGGCACGCCGAATTAGTCCGGCTTGAGCGCCTGTGGAGTTTGGATTGGCACAAGGGATGGGTCACCCCGACCAAGCGCCCGGGCAAGTGAGCCGGTGCTGTCGACTGCGGCCGATGTCACCAGTTCGTAGATTGTGCTCCGCGAGCCGCCTGGGGCACGGTCTTGGGATGAAGTTCTCGGTCCTTGTGCGCGGGGCTCTCGGCCTGCTGTTGGCTGGTCACTCCTTTGCGGCGGAGGTGCGGCCTCTGACCCAGGCTCATTCCCACAATGACTACGAGCAGAAGCGCCCGCTCCTGGAGGCGCTCGATCACGGTTTTTGCAGCGTCGAGGCCGACGTGTATTTGGTGGAAGGTCAGTTGTGGGTGGGCCATGACCGCAAAGACCTGAAGCCCGACCGCACGCTCAAGTCCCTGTATTTGGAACCGCTGGCCGAGCGGGTTCGCAATCGGGTGGGGATTTTCGCCGACCCCAAGGCGCGCCTCATGTTGCTGGTGGATGTCAAAGGGCAGGGACCTCAGGTGTACGAGCGCCTCAAGACGGAGTTGGCACCGTATGCGTCCATGCTCACCCGCTTCCGCGATTCGGGCGTAGTGACCGGCGCGGTCACGGTGGTGCTCAGTGGCGACCGCGCCTGGGACCTGGCCCGCGCCGACCGCGACCGATGGTGCGCACTCGATGGCCGCATGAGCGATCTCACCAATGCTGCGCCGACCGGTGTCGCTGGGTCCTCGACACCTCCCGCCTCTCTGGTTCCGTTGGTGAGCGAAAGTTGGCGAACCCTCTTCCGCTGGGACGGCGACGGCGAGATGTCGGCGTCCGACAAGGCTCGCTTGAAGGGGTTGGTGAGTCAGGCTCATGCGCAAGGTCGGAAGATCCGCTTCTGGGCTCTGCCCGATCGTCCTGAAGCGTGGACGCTGTGTCGGGATGCGGGCGTGGATTTGATCAACACCGACAAAATTCCCGCATTGGCGGCGTTCTTGCGGGGGCAGCCATTGCCTCCGGGAAAACCGCCCATCGCTGACGAAAACTAATTCCGTTCGGCCGGCGCTGTACTGGCCGACGGTGGGGACGCGGGTCTCTACCGGGCCTATTTCAGCGATTCCGCCTCGGCGCGGGCCCAGCGGTCGGCTTCGAGGATTTGCTCCAAAGTCGGTTGCTCAATGACCTGGTGCGCGTCCATCACGCGCGTGACGAGTTGGGCAATCCCAGTGAAGCCGAGTTGGCGGGCGCAAAAACGTTCCACGGCCACTTCGTTGGCCGCATTGAGCACCGCCGGCAGTGTGCCGCCGATTTCACCGGCGCGTCGGGCCAATCCCAGGGCGGGGAATCGGTCCGTATCCGGTTCTTCGAAGGTGAGTTGGCCGATTTTAGCGAAGTTCGTCTGGACGCGGTCGCTGCGGAGGCGCTCGGGGTACAACAGCGCGTACTGAATGGGCAGGCACATGTCCGGCGTGGATAACTGGGCGATGATCGATCCGTCGACGTATTCCACCATAGAATGCACGACGCTTTGCGGGTGTACGACCACTTGGACGCGGGGCATCTCGATGTCGAAAAGCCAACGAGCCTCAATCATTTCCAGGCCTTTGTTGAAGAGCGTGGCCGAATCGATGGTGATCTTGCGACCCATGACCCACGACGGATGTTTGAGGGCCTGTTCGACGGTGACGGCCTGCAGTGCTTCCTTCGGCCATTTTGTTGCATCGCGAAACGGGCCGCCCGAGGCGGTGAGCCACAAGTTTCGCACCGACGAGGCGGGCTTGCCGTCCAAGCACTGGAAGATGGCCGAATGCTCGCTGTCCACCGCCAAAACTTGAACCCCGTGGGCCTTGGCCTCGCGCATGACGATCTCGCCGGCCATCACCAGGATTTCCTTGGAGGCGACAGCGATGTCCTTGCCGGCCCGGATGGCGGCCAAGGCCGGTTCCAGGCCCGCTGTACCCACGATGGCGATGAGGACGATGTCTGCCTCGGGCAGCGTGGCTAGGTGGATGAGGGCATCCGGGCCTGTGAGCACTTCGGTGGCGTTCCCGAGCGCAGTCCGGACCCTCTCGGCTTTGCTGGCATCATGGATTGAGGCCACACGTGGGCGATGCTTGAGGCACTGTTCGATGAGGAGATCGGCATTGCCACCGGCAGCCAGTCCGACCAAGAGGAGTCGGTCCGGCTGGTCTTCCACCACCTTGAGGGTGCTGGTGCCAATCGAACCGGTGCAGCCAAGCAGGACGACGCGCTTCATGTGTCCGCCGAGTCTGGGGGTGGATTGACTCCATCGGCAAGACCCCGCGCTTCGATCTAGGAATCACTGAAACCTTGGACTGGCCTTGCTGGTCATCGCGAGGGTAAGTTGTTTTATTAAATCGCTGAAGAATTGTCTGGCTGACACGTCTTTAAGCGCATTCCTAGGCGACAACGCCTCCAACTACTGTCCTCGACAATGGAAACGAAGAAGATCTGGTCCCGTGCCGTCCGCTCCGCCGGTAGCTTTCTGGCCGCCCTCGTGCTGGGTTCGTCCGCCGCGCAGGCGGCTCCTGAATTGAAGGCCGTCTCCCTGGACGACTGCCTCAAACTGGCCCTGCAGAAGAACTTGGATATCCGGATTGCGTACTTCAATCCGCGCCAGTCATTGAGCCAGTACCGTCAGGCCTATGCTGGCTACGATCCCTCCATCGGCATGTCTGCGCGCCAGAATTTCCGGACCAGCGCCGGCTTCGGCAACCCGGGCGACTTCATTCCGCCGGGCGGCGAATCCTGGTCTGAGGGGTATACGGTGGGTCTTCAGGGGTTGGTTCCGAGCGAGACGGGTTTGCGCTACTCCCTGCAGAGCGGCATGACTCGGAACAACAATTTGTTTTTTGCCACGCCCAACCGTCCGGAGATCAATTCCGGATTCTTCTATAGCCCGTTTGTCAGTCTCGACCTGACGCAGCCGTTGTTGCGCGATTTCTGGATCGATTCCACTCGCATGATGGTGCAGGTGAACAAGATTGGCATCGGACGTTCCGAGCAAGGGGCTCGCCGTCAGGTGATCACCGTGGTCGCTCAGGTGGCTCTGGCTTATCACGACCTGATTGCCGCCCGCGAAAATGTGCGGGTGCAGCGTAAGGCCGTTGAAACAGCCGAACGGCGTCTGGCCGAGCAGAAGAAGCGGGTTGAAGTCGGTGCCCTGGCTCCGCTCGATGAGAAACAATCCGAGGCGGAAGTCTATCGCGCCAAGGC
>JAPLUF010000012.1 GCA_026397755.1 Verrucomicrobiota bacterium | reverse complement strand
TCCGGAATTTGTTGAGGTGCCGGGCGAGGTGAACCTGGTGGAGATCTTGCGCATTTGGACCTACGCCAAGCCCTTGGAGCTGACCGAGTGGGCGAAGTTTCGCTACAACATGCTCGGCAATGCCGATCACTGGTTCCCGGGAGAACACGTCGAGAAGCTCGACTGGTCACGGCTCAACGAAGTGATTGGTCGCAGCCCGTTCGCCGATCGTTTAGCCGGAATTCTTCGGGAAGCTCATGACCTGTTCCATGACGTTCCGGTCCAGCGACTCAGTCAAAGCTGAGTCGAGTTTGAGTCCAATTTGAGTCTAGTCTGAGTCCGTCCCTAAGCGATCGTTTTTGACCGGATCGTTTGGGCGGGTCACTCGTACCGCAGCGAATCGATCGGGTCGAGGTGGGCGGCCTTCCAAGCGGGGTAGGTACCGAACACAATTCCCACGGCTGAGCAAATGGCCAGTCCGATGCCCACCCAGTCCCAAGGAATTACCGGCGGGGCCTTCACCACGAAGGAAATCAGGTTGCCGAAGAGGATGCCACCGACGACTCCCAAGGCGCCGCCCACTTCGCTTAATAGCACGGCTTCGGCGATGAACTGCATCATCACGCTGCGCTTGCGCGCCCCGATGGCACGACGGATGCCGATTTCGCGGGTCCGCTCGGTGACGCTCACGAGCATGATGTTCATGATGCCGATGCCTGCGGCGATAAGGGCAATGCTGCTGATGGCTGCCACGCCGAGGCGAATGGCCGAGGTGAGACTGCGGAACTGCTTCACGGCGGACTCGTTGGAGACGATCTCGAAGTCGTCATCGTCGCCCGGAGGCACCTGTCTCATTGTGCGCATGACGCCCCGGGCTTGTTCGACCATCTCCGCATAGGTGTCGCGGTTCGGGGCTTGTACCTGGAGCTGAACCGACAAGTTCTCACCATACAGGCGTCGGGCCGTGCCGAGCGGAATGGCGATGAAGTTGTCGCGACTTTGGCCGAACAACGCACCGCGTTGGGCGAGCACGCCCACCACTTTGTAGCTGATGCCTTGAAACTTCACCGACTCGCTCAAAGGCGATCCCCGCGGGAACAGTTTGGCGGCGAGGTCGAATCCGAGCACACACACCAATCGGCCGCTGTCGTCATCGGCGGTGCTAAATCCGCGACCTTCGCCCAAGGTAAAATTCTGGGTCGTGAAGGCTTCGGGAGTCATCCCGTTCCCGGGGATGTTGGGATTGGTTTGCGCGTAGCGGGAGGAAGCCTCGCCCGATCCGAAGTTGGCACTGGCCGAGACGGCCTGAGCCAGCGTGACCCGCCGTTCGAGTTGGCTCAGATCCACGATGCGGAAGGGCTTCCGCCGCCGGTATTTTTCCCAATCAGCAGCATCGAAGCTGATGGCTGAGAAGCGCTGGAACTGGAAGGTGTTGGCCCCGAGGCCGTTCATGGCGTCTTCCAGATTTTGCTGGAGAACGCGGATGCCGGTCATCACGGCGATGATGGAGAATACGCCGACGAACACTCCCAGGATGGTGAGCGATGAGCGGAGGATATTGGTTTTAACGGCGTTGGCCGCCATCCGCACCATCTCAACGAGTTCGCGCCAAGGAGTCATCGTCCGGGAGTTCATGGCTATTCGCTTCGAAGCGCGTCGACCGGGTTCATGCGGCTCGCCCGCCACGCCGGGATGAAACCAGCCACCATGCCCGTGGCGGCTGAGACGAAGAGCGCTAGGGCTACGATCCACCAGGACATGCGTGCCTCGAAGACGGAGCCATTGGCTCGCGCGATCTCGCCGATTTTCCAAGAGATGGGCCAGGCGATCCCGACCCCGATGAGTCCAGCCAAGAGGGTGATTCCGGCAGCCTCCATGAGGAACTGCGTCAGGATGGACCGGCGCTTGGCGCCCAGCGCCTTGCGGATACCAATCTCCTTGGTGCGCTCGGTGACCGAGACGAACAAGATATTCATAATGCCAATGCCGCCCACGAAGAGGGACAGGCCGGTGACAAAGAACCCGAAGCTGCCCAAGACCGCCCTGAAGCCGTCGAAGAACTTGGTGATCGCCTCCTGTTGGTTGATGGCGAAGTCGTCAGGTCGGCCTGGCTCTATCTTGCGGATGCTGCGGAAGAGGGACCGCGCTTCTTCTAGGGTCTCGGAGACGGTCTCTGGTTTAAGCGCTTTGACCGTGATGACGTAGTCGGGCCGGCGCTGGATGTCGTCCTGGAAACGAGAAATGGGAATGACAGCCTGGTTGTCCTGATTCCAGCCCAGCGTGCTGCCCATTTTATCGAGGACTCCCACGACCTCATAAGGCGTGTCATTAATGCGGACCTTCTTGCCCACCGGGTTGTCGTTCGGAAAAAAGGATTCGGCCAAATAAGACCCGAGGACGCAAACCGGGCGGCCTGAACTGACGTCGGAGGCGCTAATCCAACGCCCTTGAGCGACTGTGAGACCGCGAATAATGAGCGATTCTGGAGTATTGCCGAGGAGCCAGACACCCTTGGCCCGGCGACGTTCGTAGGTCACCGACGATTGGTGTATTTCGCACTGAGGGGCGATGGCCGCGGCGGTGGTCATGCGCGACTCGAGCTCGCGGTACTGGGCGAAGGTGATGTCCCGCCGGTTCCGATAAATTCGGTAGTCTTCAAAACTCATCCACGGGAAGCGGCCGATGAAGAGTACGTCCGAGCCCATTGAAGAGACCGACCGGGTGAAGGCCTCGCCCATGCCGTTGATCATGGTCCCTACCAGCGTGGCCGTTAGGATGCCGATCACCACGCCGAGGGTCGTTAGGCCTGAACGCAGCTTGTTGGCCCGGATGGCCGCCACCGCAATGCGGGCCGATTCGCCCAGCTCGCTCCGGAGGTTCATGGTGCCGATACCGAGGCGACGACGGCCCTGGGGTGCGGGTTGGTCTCATCGGCGGCGATCAGGCCGTCGCGGATGCGGATGACCCGGCGGGCGTGAAGGGCGACCTCTTCTTCGTGGGTGACCACGATGATGGTGTTTCCACGGCGGGACAGTTCTTCGAAGAGGCTGAGGATTTCGACGCCGGTCTTGGAATCCAGATTCCCGGTGGGCTCGTCGGCCAAGATAATGGACGGGGAGTTCACTAAGGCCCGGGCGATGGCGACGCGCTGACGTTGTCCGCCGGACAATTCGTTCGGACGATGATGCATGCGGTCACCGAGGCCCACGTTGACCAAGGTCTGTCGAGCGCGCTCACGCCGTTCCTTCGGGGGGACTCCGGCGTAAATCAGGGGCAGCTCGACGTTGTGCAAGGCGTCGGCCCGGGCCAGTAAGTTGAAGCTCTGAAAGACAAAGCCGATCTCGCGGTTACGGATGTCGGCCAGTTCGTTGTCGCTCATCCGAGCCACGTCCTTGCCGTTGAGTTCGTAGCTGCCCTCGCTGGGCGTATCTAGGCAGCCCAGCAAGTTCATCAGGGTAGACTTGCCAGACCCCGAAGGCCCCATGATGGCTAGGTACTCGCCGCGTTCGATTTGCACCGAGACCCCGCGCAGCGCATGCACCGTCTCGGTGCCCATCACGTATCGGCGGGCCAGGTTCTGGATTCGGATGAGAGACATGGCCTTGGCAAGAGAGCGGCTCAGGGCTTCGAATCCTTGGCCTTCTTTGCCTCTTCGAGCTGGACGAGCGAGCCGTCGTTCAACTCCTTGGAGATGGCTTTGAAATTCCCTGTGATGATTTCTTGGCCCTCGGTCACTCCTTCCAAGATCTCGTAGTGGGAATCGTCGCTGATGCCCCGCTTCACGGGCAGCATTTTGGCTTTGTCGATTTCTCGGACGAAGACCACCTCGATGGGTTTGATCACGTTGCGAGCCTTCTTGCCGGCCAGAAATTCGATTTGTCCCTTGTCCTCCTCAGAAGTGGACCCCGTCTTCTTTGGGTCGGGGTCGGTGGACGTGGAGCCGGCCATGCGTGTGGTGACGGCTTGGATTGGAACCGTAATAACATTGGTCCGGTAGCGCGTTTCGATGTCGGCGGTCACGCTCATGCCCGGCAAGAAAAGTCCTGTGTCAGCCATGCGGATGCGGACCTCGAACTTGGTGGATTCTTGCTGGGAGCCACCGGCGGTGGTCTTGGCCGAACGGGCCACCTGGGTGACCTGACCATCGAACTTCCGGTCCTTGAAGGAATCGACATCCAGGCGCGCCTTGAACCCGGGCTGGATGAGCACGACGTCCATTTCACCGACCTCGACGCGGGCTTCCATTTTGGTCAGGTCGGCCACGGTCATGATGTCGGTACCGGCCATCATACCTGTGCCAGAGACGCGTTCGCCCGATTCTGAATTGAGTTTGGAAATAGTGCCGTCGATGGGGCTGAAGATAATCGTTTTGGCGAGATCCTCCTGCGAACGCTTGAGGCTGGCGCGGGCCATCTCGATGCGTTGAGTCGAAGCAATGGCGTTGGCTCGAGCAACCTCGGCTCCGGTTCGAATTTCATCGAAGAGCGATCCGCTAATGAGTTGCCGGGAGAAGAGGTCTTCGTTGCGTTTGAGTTCGGCTTCGGCCTTCCGGGCGTTGGCCTCGGCGGTCAGCAGGTCGGCCTGTGATGACTTCAGGCTGGCCTCTTGGCTGCGGAGGGCCGCGGCATAGAGGTCCGGCCGCACTCGGACTAGCAAGTCGCCCTTGCGCACGTGTTGCCCCTCTTTCACTGGCAGGTCGATGATCTCGCCGGCCACCTCGGAGCTGATCTTCACTTGCACCACGGGTTGCAGCTTGCCGCTGCCGGTCACCACCTCGGTGAGGTTGCGGCGTTGGGCCTTTTCGGTGGTCACCGTCACCGGCTTCTGACGGTTGCAGCCCGCGCCGAACAGGGCAGCGGCCGCAAGCAACGGGAGGATGTGGCGATGAGACATTTGCAAGGAATGGAAACGGTTCGACTACGGGTTCCGGAGAGGCTTGGGGCGGAGAGTCGTTCGGTTCAACATGCGTCGAACTTGTCTCAGATCGGACACCGTATTTCGGAAATCTTGGGGACTGAAGACCTAGTTCATCGGCTGAAGAGCCCGGGCTGGGGAGTGCCTTGCGGGCTGCGATGGCCCCAATCGACTCAGGCCCCGTGGAGTGATTGGACACGATCCGACGGGGCCGTCGGGCAACTTAATGTTGGTCCAAGCAACCAAACTTCACGAACAAGCCGCCGAAGATCGCTGTGCCGCCCAAAAGCAGGTAGGGCCCATACACTTTACCGCTGGCAGTGCAGGCGATGCCGGCACTCAGTACGGCCGTGGCCACGAGGAAAAAGGCGAGCGACGCGATGAACTTCATGTCGGACGAACATAGCCAGAACCCCATGAGGCTCAAGTCACGAATAGATGGGTGGGTGGGTCTGGTTGCAGCGGGCCTTGCGTTTAGCGCATTGCCTCCGGCAGTGGTCCTGCTCACTCTATTCAGCAAATCCCGTACTTCCCGCCGCCTTATGAAGAAGACCCCGTCTACCCTTTCGGCCCGCCGCGCCTTCACCTTAATTGAACTGTTGGTCGTCATCGCCATCATCGCCATTTTGGCCGGGATGCTTCTGCCCGCCTTAGCCAAGGCTAAGAGCAAGGCCGTTGTGACGAAGTGCTCCAGCAATTTGCGCAATCTGGGGTTGGCGGTTCGGATGTATGCGTTCGACAATCGTGATCAGTTTCCGGATTGCACGGGGGCTGTTTGGCCTTGGGATCTTCCAGCCAAGGCGGCCAATGCCTTCGTGGTTAATGGCGGCCAACGGAACATTTTGTACTGCCCGGGTTTCGAAAAACAAAATAACAACCAACTCTGGTCGTTCACCACGGGTGTGACCAATGAGGTGGCGGGGGAAACGGCCAACGGATACCGGGTGATTGGCTACGCCGTTGCGTTTAAGGGGTCAGGGCGGATCAAGGCCACCAATATCACCGAGGGTTTCAACCCTAAGCCTTGGACTATCGCCGGTCAGGAGTTCGAGCCTGGCCCCTCCTCGCGAGTCGTTGTCGCTGACGCCACCTTGTCGAACTCGGCCAATCGCACGGGAGGTAGCCGTAATTTCACCAAGGTGGATGGCGGATGGGCTGGTCATAGTTCCGCCCACCTCAATGGTTCGCTTCCGGCGGGCGGCAATGTGCTCATGCTCGATGGACATGCCGAGTTTCGGAAATTTGCCCAGCAGGAGGTCCGGACCGACGGATCAGTTCCTCATTTCTGGTGGTGAGTCGTTCGTGATCATTTGTGAACCGCTTCCCTCTTAACGGAATCGTTTCGGTGTGTGCGGTTTTTTGTGAGCGTTGCGCCAACGTCCGCGTTGCGTCGGCAGGCCGTTTCTGTAGATTAACTGCTACGACCTATGGCTCTCGACGGCACTGATTTTGTGGATACCGACCTGCGCACTTCGGGTGGATCTTCTCCACGGCTGGCAACCGCCAGTCAGTCGATGTCCGGGGGCACCGGGCGGGCTCCGACTCGGGAAGAACTCGACAGCCAATTGACGGCCACCCAGCAGGACCTAGCCAAATTGCGCGAGGCTCAGGAGCAACTGGAGCGGGCCAAGGCGGCGATCGAGGAAATGCGCCGGCGCCGCGGGCTGCAGAACCTTCTCCGGGGAGTTGCCTTGCTGGAGCAGGCCGAGATGAACCTTCGGCGGGACGCTCTCCAAATGGGGCGCACGCTGGAGGGGCTGCGAAGTGCACTGGGCAATGTGCAGGGACTCAACGAGCAGGCTTGGACGGACACTACCTGGGAGACAGAATTAGCCCGAGCCTTGGCGGCGATTGAAAATGCCCGTATGGAGTGGAATCAAGCCCGCCTGGCTTGGTCGGTGTTGGAAGAGGGCTCGGCCGCGGCCGGACAGGCCACTGGGTCTGCTGCGCCCGTTTCACTGCTGACCGGACTGACCACCGCTCAATTGGCTCGTCTGGGCTTGGCCTTCAATTGGCCGGTGGCCTTGCTCGGCTTGGGAGTTTTTGCCTTAGCCGTGGTTCTGGCCCTCAAGCGCTGAGCGCGGTCGACGAAGATCATGGCTTGGTTCACTAAAGCAAAGGATGCGATGTCGGTCCGTCAGGCCGAGTTGGACCGTGAAATCGAGGTCATTCAGCGGCGCATCTCAGACCTTTCGGCTCGGCCGCTGCCCCCGGCCCGATCTTTGCCGCCCCGCCCCCGAGAGGCCACCCAGCCCTTCGGATCGGTTCCGGCGCGTGCCATTCCAGCTCCGACTCCCATGAGTGTGGCGAGCCCGCGTTCGGGATCCTCCGTGCCGACCGATCGTTTCAATCTCGTCGAAGCCTGGCAGCGCTGGATGCAGCGATTTGGGGGGCAGCCTCGCCGTCCCTCCGGTTTGGTTCATCTGATGGCGGCCGGTTCGGTCCACGGTTTGCGTCCCCTCCGCTACGAGCGCAAGATTGCTCGCCGCCGTTTCTTGCTGTCCTTGAGCCTCCTTCTCCTTCTGCTCTACGGCATCGCTCGCGAAGTCTTCTGATCCGCCGTGCTGTCGGTGTCCCCGTTCCCGGGCCGGAGGTGGCGCCGGGGAAGGTCTTTCTCGAGGATGAGTCGAGTGCCCCAGGGAGTGAGGTATTCGAGTGTGAGGGTTTCTGAATCGGCCCAGTGCTGCACGGCCAATTGAGGAACAGCCACGTTCCAACATCCCGATTCAGTGGTCATCTTCCAGTCGGGCCCTGGGTTCAGCTCCAGGCGGTAGGCCCATCGATCTTGGGCTAAGGGGCCAATTTGGATCTCGCCGGCGCACTGCCCTGTCGCCATCCAATCTGCCACCTCCGGAGAGCGCATCCGGAAACGCATTGTCGAATCGACCCACCGTACCTTCATTGGTCAAACGCTGAACGGAACGGGGCCAAAGAGGAAGAGGGCTCCGTAGGCTCAGTAACAGGAGGTCGGTGGGGATCGCTCCAGGAGAGTCCGGAGGGTTTGACCGGTGGGGCGGGGTCGCGTTGGATGAAGCCCATGCTCCCGTTGCGTTCCTGGAGGTGGATTCCCAAGGCCCTAATTGGTTGGGTTGTCTTGACCGCGAGCCAGACCCGGTCCGTGGCCGCGACCGACTCGGGGTCTTATCGGGTGATCTCGCGGGGTGCGGCCGCCGGGAGTTACCAGGCCTTCCCAGACGCGTGCCGACTGGCCAATGGCGACCTGATTTGTGTCTTCTATGCAGGCTATGGTCACGTGTCGCTACCGCGTCCTGATTGGCCTCGGGGCGGGCGTATTTGTGCGGTCCGCTCGTCCGACGAGGGTCGCACATGGACCGAGCCGCGGGTGCTCTTCGACGGTCCGGACGACGACCGCGACCCGCACATCGCCCGGATGAGCGATGGGGTCCTGGTGTGCAGTTTCTTTCCCTACCGGCAGGCTCCGGGGACCCAGCCTGAGTACGAGACGGCGATCGTCACCTCGCGCGACGACGGCTGGACCTGGGACTCTGAGCCGCGTGTGCTGGCCCCGCGCTGGGCTGTATCGGCACCGGTGCGTGAACTCTCCGACGGCACGCGTCTCTTGGGTGTTTACCACGAGGACGGTGACACGGCCTATGGTGGGGTGCTCCGCTCGACCGACCAGGGCAAGACCTGGAGCGCGCCCATCGCCATAGGGCAGGGCAGCGGGGTTCGTCTGGATGCGGAGACAGACGTGATTGAACTGAGGGATGGTCGGATCTTGGCCGCCTTGCGGGGCGATAAGGTACCGCTGCACTGGGCTCGGAGCGGCGACCGGGGTTTGAGTTGGTCGGCGGTGGAATCCAGCGGGTTCCCAGGCCATAGCCCTCATTTCACACGGCTGACTGGCGGTGAGATTCTCCTGACTCATCGGTTGCCGCAGACAGCGCTGCATGTCAGCCGTGACGACGGAGCTACCTGGTCGGGTCCTCATGCCATCGATTCGGTCCTCGGCGCCTACCCGGCCACGGTGGAATTGCAGGACCGCTCGGTGCTGGTGGTTTATTACGAGGAGGGAATTGCCAGCGCCATCCGGGCTCGCCGGTTTCGCTTGTCCGAATCGGGCCCGGTTTGGCTGCCGCTGGAGCCCGATGTTCGGGACCTCGGCTCGCGCCGTGAGCTCTTCGTAGATCGCGCCTTGATTGACCGCATGGACGGCACTTCGCTGCATCTCCACAAGCCGCAGCCTCGGGAGACGGTGCTCAAATTTGATCGTCTCTGGGAGGGGGCGTTTTCCGGATATCTCACGGTCCTTCACGATCCGGATGATGCGAAGCGCCCTTTTCGAATGTATTACCGCGGTCTGCCGTTGGCTGGGAAGGATGGCTCCACCAACGAGGTGACGTGTTATGCGGAAAGTCGCGACGGCATCGCCTGGAGCAAACCCAACCTGGGCCTTTTCAAGGTTGCTGGCACTCGTCGCAACAATGTGGTGCTGGCTGGGCAGTCACCGTTCTCTCACAACTTCTCGCCCTTCCTCGATTCTAGGGTCGGTGTGTCGCGCGAGGAGCGTTTCAAGGCGTTGGCGGGAACCACCGAGAGCGGCCTCCATGCCTTTGCTTCGGGGGATGGTCTTCATTGGCGACGACTGGGTTCGGGCCCGGTACTCACCCGAGGGGCCTTCGACTCGCAAAACGTCGCCTGCTGGTCGCCGGCCGAGGGTCGCTATGTGTTGTTCCTTCGCACCTGGTCGGGTGGTGACTTTGCCGGCTATAGGACCATTAGCCGATCGACCTCCGAGGATTTTCTGCACTGGACCCAACCGGAGCCGATGACCTTCAGCGACGGTCCGCCCGAGCATCTCTACACGAGCCAGACCCAGCCGTATTTTCGGGCACCGCACCTGCTGGTGGCCACGCCAATGCGTTTCATGCCGGGCCGACAAGTGTTGTCCGAAGCTCAGGCACGGGAGTTGGGCGTGAAGCCGGGTTATGCTGGCGATGCGGCTGAGGCGGTGTTCATGACCTCCCGCGGAGGGAACCGTTATGACCGAACTTTCCTAGAGGGATTCATCCGGCCTGGCCTCGATCCCGGCAACTGGGCCTCTCGAGCCGGTCTCACCGCGCTGGGTATTGTGGGCACCGCTTCGGGTGAGATGTCCCTCTACAAGCAGGCTCATTATGCGCAGTCCTCCGGGCATTTGGTGCGCCACACGTTGCGCACCGACGGGTTCGCCTCGGTGACCGCGCCATTCCGCGGCGGCGAGCTAGTGACCCATCCGCTGCGTTTCTCTGGCCGCCGGCTAGTGATCAATGTTAGCACCGGGGCTGCCGGAAGCCTTCGAGTTGAGCTGCAGGATCTGGCCGGAAAACCGCTGCCAGGATTTGGCTTGGCCGACTGCCACGAGGTGGTGGGCGACGACCTTGAGCGAACGATCACCTGGGCGGGGGGAGCCGACGTGTCTGCCTTGCGGGGGACGCCCGTGCGCCTCAGGTGGTTCCTAAAAGACGCCGACCTCTATGCGTTCCAATTTCCAGAATGAGAGTGAACCCATTGCCGATCCTGTTTTCAAATAAACCCACCGAGGGAGCCGGTCATATTCCGTACCGAAGCCCGCTTGTGAGTTCGGGAGGTTGGGCCCTGCTTGCAGCGTGGTTATGTCTTGGCTCGAGGATTCTGGGCGAGGTCCGGGCTGAGGTCCGCACGGGCGCCGATCACCTGGTGGCCAACGAGGCGTCACCGCTGCGGGGCAAACGGATTGGCTTGATCACCAACCCCACCGGTGTGACGCGCGACTTGGAGTCGCTCCCATTGAAGCTGCGCCAGCGGAAGGACTTCGAGTTGGTGGCACTCTACGGTCCGGAGCACGGGGTTCGAGGCAACGCACAGGCGGGTGACAAGGTGGGTTTTCAGTGGGATTCGGTGCTGGGGCTCCCGCTCTTTAGTTTGTACGGCAAGACCTTTAAGCCCACGGGCCCCATGCTGACCAACATCGCTGGGATGGTCCGCGGCAGCCCGGGTATCCCCACCAATGCCGCCCTGGCCGAACGCATCGACCTCATGGTCTTCGACATCCAGGATGTGGGTTCGCGGGCCTACACCTACGTGGGCACCCTTTCCAAGGCCATGGAGGCTTGCGCCGAGCATGGCATCCCACTGCTCGTGCTAGACAGGCCCAACCCACTCGGGGGCGTCGTGCTGGAGGGTCCCGTATTGGAGGCGCCCGAGTGGGTGTCGTTGGTGGGTATCCAGCCGATCCCCATGCGCCACGGAATGACCGTGGGTGAGCTGGCGCGCCTCTTCAACGCCCGCTTCCTAGCTAAGCCGGTGGCCTTGACGGTGACACCGGTCACCGGGTGGTCGCGTTCCCTGGAGTTCGCGCAAACGGGCCTGCCTTGGGTGATGCCCTCGCCCAATATGCCCACCCTAGACACCGCTCGCGTCTATCCGGGCCAGGTGCTGCTCGAGGGGACTAACCTCTCCGAGGGTCGCGGAACCACTCGACCGTTCGAGTTCTTCGGTGCGCCATGGATTCGAGGCAGGGAATTGACCGACGCCCTCAATGCACTCCATCTGCCCGGGGTTGTCTTCCGGGAGGCGTGGTTCACACCGTCCTTCTCGAAGCACCGCGGCGAACTTTGTGGAGGCAGTCAAATCCATGTGACCGACGCGGTTGAATTTCGTTCGGTGACCACCACGCTCCGCCTCCTGGAGACTGTGCGACGGTTGTATCCGAGCCAGCTCACCTTCCAAGGGGCTACCTTCGATCGCCTGATGGGCACTGCGAAGGTTCGTCCCTTGCTGGAATCGGGTGCCGACCTTGCCCCGGCGATGGCGCGTATCGAGTCGGACTTAAAGGCCTTCGAAGCTCTCCGACAGCCCTACTTGCTGTATCCCTGACGTGTCCCTGGGCTGGACCCGATTGGCTGTCGGCGCAGGGTGAGGAGAAGGCGCCAAGCCACCAAGGCCAAGGAGCCTTGGGCGAACACGTCGCCGTGTCGGTGATAGGGGGTCTCGGTGTGAGGGAGTCCGATGGGCACGGTGGCTAAGAGGATGCCGGGGGCATAGACTTGGCCCGTTGAGTCGCCGAGAACGTCGCGCGGGGTGCCGCAGGCGTCCCACCAGCCGGTGAGGCCATTGTTGCACACCCTCACCAAGGCGACTCCGTTTTCTACGGACCGGAAGACCGCGCTGGCGGTGTGTTGCCATTGCGCCGCGCTCTCAGCGAACCAGCCGTCGTTGGTGAGGCAGAGAATGAAATCGACCTCCGGACGGACATGGTCCCGGATGCCGTGCGGGAAGACGTCCTCAAAGCAAATGACCGGAGCCACGGTGGCGCCCCCAGTGAGGCGGAAGGTCCAGGGGCGATCACCGC
>JAPLUF010000394.1 GCA_026397755.1 Verrucomicrobiota bacterium | reverse complement strand
CCCGTTCTGCCCAAGCGCCTTTTCATCTACCACTACCGCATCTTCGACAAATACGGCGTCAGCCCCCTCACTCTGGCCATCCTCGGAGACACCAGCCGGAAGTGGCGCCCCACATCGTACCACTACCAATCCCTCGGCTGCGGCATCACCTTCCGCTTCTGCATCTGCAAGACCATCGACTTCAGGGGCAAGCTCGACGACCCGCGCTACCGGCATCAACAAGGCCTCTTCATTATCGCCGCCCATCTCGGCACCCAACAGCACCGCCGGAACCCTCAGAACCTCTTCGACTGCCGCTTCGAACTCTTCGTCAAACTCAACAACGAGGGATACTCTCCATCGGAAATCCGACAATTGATCCGCCTGATCGACTGGTTGATGCCCCTGCCCGACGACCTTAAGATCCAGTTCAGAAAACAACTTCAGCAACGCCTACCCGACAAAACTATGCCCCACATCACCCTCTTCGAAGAACTCGCCCTCAAGGAGGGTCTTGAGAAAGGCCTCGAGAAAGGCATCCTCAAAACCAGCCGCGAGGCAATTCTCGATGTTCTCGATACTCGGTTCGGCGAGGTGCCCGATTCCGTGCGCGAGCAGGTCAACGCCCTGTGCAGCGAGCCCACACTGAAAGAGCTCCATCGGCGTGCGATCCTGATCCCCAGCCTCGCCGAATTTTCAGTCGGTCTGTGAATCCGCCCTCGGCAAGCCCGGGGAATGGACGGTGAGACACCATCCCTACCGGTTACAGAGGAAATAGACGGTGGGTTGCCATCGCTAGCGATTGCCGCCACCCGCCTTCGCGGCCCATCCGGGCCGCTCACCTCCCGGTAGGGAACGAGTCCTCTCGGTCCACACCAACCAGCGTGCCCAAGGTAGGGCTCCGATCTCCGAGCCGGCCGCACGTGCCCTCGGCACTTTCGGAGAAATCACCCTTCCTTTTTGCTGAGGCCTTCTCGCCGGCCTTCTCTTCAGAGCTTTCCGGCTTCCATTCTAAATTCCATCAGCATCCACCGTCACGGTTTGAGGTGCAGGAACTGGAGTCCTGGGAAACGGAAAAAATCAGCGTCGAAGGAGACGAGGCGGCTGCCACTGGCGATCGCGAAGGCGGCTAGATAGGCATCCGTCCACATCCGGTTAGGGAAGTCAGCTGCGGCGGTGAGGGAATGGAATGAGGTTTCTAGATGGGGAGGTTCAGTCAGAAACCGGATATTGGGCAGCGCCTTGAACTCCTGGTAGATGGACCAAGCGGCGGCATTGTTCTTGGGGTTTGCAACGGCTTTGTGGCTGGTGGTCAGGCGCAAGAAGCCCAGCATGGTGACGCGACAAAAAGCGAACTGCCTGGCCCCGTTTTGGCTCCAATAGGCGCGCGCCACGGGGTGATGAAAGTGCCTCTGATCCACCAGTGACAGCCAGAGATTGACGTCAAGCAGGTCGATCATGGCCTTGGCTGAGACTGACCCATGACACGGTGGTGATTCTCCATATCTTCTTGCTCCAAAATCGCATCAATCTCGGCGTTCGTACGAGAAGGGGTCGGCGGTTCGCCGGGCACACGCTCCCAGGCGACGGGAATCGAGTGGGTATTCGCGCGCGGCTCTATGTCGCTCGCCGGCGTTGGCCGCCCCTGCAAACCAGCCTCGATGTAAGTGGCGAGCAGTTCCTTGAGCGTGACTCCCTCTTGTACGGCGCGGGTTTTGACCTCTTTGAAAAGGGGATCCGGCAAATCCAAGGTGGTTCTCATAAGAGCATATTGATGCGGAAATGTGGAAATGCAAACAAGTTTACCCAAAACGAACAACGGCTTGGTGTTCGACCAGCGGATGTGGAGAAGCCTCTGTGGTTGGGCTCGATTGCGGAACTGCGAATTGGAAAAACCAGCCTGAAGAGGCGAAACTCTTGGGATTAGACCGGTGTTCCGGAAACCTACTGCGTGACTCTCTCAATGAGGTTCGAGTCTTCTCGGTCCGGGTCTGCCTCCTAGCAGCCCGGGGAATGGACGGTGAGACACCATCCCTACCGATTACAGGGGAATGGACGGTGGGTTACCATTGCTAGCGATTGCCACCACCCGCCTTTGCGGCCCTTCCGGGGCCGCCCACCTCCCGGTAGGGATCGAGTCCTCTCGGTCCATTTCTTGCCCAACCCATCTGCACGGGAATGGACGGTGAGACACCGTCCCTACCAACTGCGGCCTCGATGAAAGGTTCGGTCGGGGCCGAGCGAATAATTAGGAAATGGCCGATGCCCTCGATCACGATAGCCCTTGGAAAACGGCTCTCGACCAGTTTCCTCGATCTTTGCTCGAACT
>JAPLUF010000181.1 GCA_026397755.1 Verrucomicrobiota bacterium | reverse complement strand
GCCGCTTTATGTATCAATATCAAGAACTGACCCCTTTGCGTCCGCGCCCGCGCGCTCCCTCATGGAGCCTTGAAGCAAGACGCGTGTCTTGGAATCTCGCCGGCATTAGCCTCTGGGGCCGCCGCGCCTCGAAGGCGTTGGAGGATTGGGCCAGTCACCCATGGATGCGCCGGGATCAGTCCGGCCCACTCGGTGGGTCGATTCAAGTCCCCCGCCTCACCAACCCTTGCGGTAGGCGAGGATGAGGAAGGTGGTGAAGGCGGCGGCGAAGGCTACCAGGGCGAGGATGAGCAAGGCCTTGAGGACCTTGAAACCGAGCTTCAGGAAGAGCAGCACCAACGCCAAGCCCACCGCCGCAGCCACCGCGATGGCGATCCATTGTGCGGTGCTCAGGGCGGGGAGCATGGCTGGCGGGGGTTGAGTCTGTCCGGTTGTTAGGCCGTCAGATTGTCAGATCGTCGTCGTTGCAGCGGGCGTAGTGGTCGGACGGGCCACGCCCGATTCGCGCAGCACCTCGGCGCCGTGCCGCAGCATGCGCTCGGTGACTTCCCAGCCCAAGCAGGCGTCGGTGATGCTTAGGCCGTATTTGAGTTCCTTGGGATCCTTCAGTGCTTGTGCTCCCTCGGTCAGGTGGCTCTCGACCATCACGCCGATGAGCGGCTTGCAGCCCTCAGCGCGCTGGGCGATGAGGTTTATCCAGACGTCTTCCTGACGGGCATGCTGCTTGCCAGAATTGGCGTGGCTGCAATCCACCATCAGGGCTTCAGGCAGTTTGGCCGCCTTCAACTGGGCCGCCGCGTCGGCGATGGAGGCTGCGTCGAAATTGGTGCTCGCCCGTCCGCCGCGCAGGACGACATGGCCGTCTTCGTTGCCGGTGGTCCGCACGACGGCGGTGACCCCTTCTTGGTCCATGCCCAGGAAATGATGTGAGTGGCGCGCCGACAGCATGGCGTCGATGGCGATTTGCAGGGAACCGTCGGTACCGTTCTTGAAGCCCACGGGCATCGACAGGCCACTGGCCATTTCGCGGTGGGTTTGGCTCTCGGTGGTTCGTGCACCGATGGCGGCCCAACTAATGAGGTCTGCTAAATATTGCGGCACCACTGGATCTAGGAATTCGGTGGCGGCCGGGAGACCCAAGTGGTTCACCGCCAAGAGGAGTCGCCGTCCGATTCGCAGGCCGGTATCGACATCATAGGAGCCGTCCAAGTGCGGGTCATTGATGAGACCCTTCCAGCCAATGGTGGTGCGGGGCTTCTCGAAATAAACCCGCATCACCAGAAAGAGTTGATCCGACACCTCGGCCGACAGGGCGGCGAGTTTGCGCGCGTATTCCATGGCCGCTTCGGGATCGTGGATGGAGCACGGCCCGACCACCACCAGTAGGCGCGGATCTTCGCCGCGCAAGATGCGCTGCACGGTCAGTCGACCCTGGACCACGGTTTCGTTGGCGCGCTCGTCCATCGGCAGCGCTTCCTTGAGTTCGCGCGGTGCCGGGAGGCGTCGTGTGGCGACGACGCGGAGGTCGTTCGTCTTTTGCATGTCGGGAAAGAGTGTAGGGGTAGAAAACTAAGGTTGGAAGGGCTGCGGTGCGCCGGGCAGCAGCTTGACGTGAGCCTCAGCCCGGAGTCGGTCGCCGTATTCGGGAATCCGAACCTCCATCTCGCGTTGAATCATTAGTTCACGAATTTGTTCGGTAACCTCGGCCATCGGGATCACCCGGGCCGGGACGTCGTCAAGTTTCTTGAACACATGGAAGCCGAATTGGGTGGTGACCACCTGACTGTGTAGGGTGCCGGGCTTGAGGCTCCAGACCGCTTGTTCGAATTCTGGAAACATTTGGGTCTTTTGGAAAACGTACTCTCCGCCGCGTTCCCGAGACGAGGGGTCTTCACTCACCTGCTTGGCGAGGGTGGCAAAGTTGGTTCCGGCCTGCAGTTGGGCCAAGGCTTCTTCGGCCTTCTTCTTTTTGGCTTCGATGACGTCGGCCGGTAGCTTTTCGCGGTTTTCCGGGTTGATGGTGGCGAAAAAGATCTGGGCCGCCTTCACCTGATCGGGCTTTTTCCAGCGGGAGTCATCTGAGTCGTAGTAGCCTTGGATGTCCGAATCCGGAATGCGGATCCGGTTCTTCACCTCTCGGTCGATGATATTTACCACCAGAGCCTCTTCAAACTTCTCCCTGCGGAAGGATTCTTCGGTGTAGCCGGCCTGCGCCAGAGTTCGAAAGAAGGCGTCGGCGGAAGGGGCGTTCTTAATCATGCCGTCGATGCGGCTCTTGGTTTCAAAAAGAGCGCGGTTGGTGTCGCCCTGATCGGCCCGACGCAGGACCAGTTGCACAAAGATGAGGGTGTCGAGGGTGCGTCCCCGCAGGGCATTCAGATCGCGATCCGAAAGAGAGCGACCTGCGGCGGCGGCTTCAGCGATCGAGCGCGATACTTTGGCACTGACGGCGCTGGCGGTGATGCGGAGTCCATCGCCTTCAGCCCAGACAGATTCCCCGTTGGTTGAGACTGTTTGGACCTTACTGGTGGAGGTGGCCGCAGCCGTGCTGGCCGTGCTGGCCGTCGTGGAAGGGGCTCGCGCGGCTGGTGCCGTGAACGCGTCCAGCGAGTTGGTCAGAACCAACTTGGGCACGGGACGCCCGGAAGCCGTAGGCGGAGTGGAGCCATTTTGCGCCAAGCCTATCGGCAGGAGCCACATCCATAGGGAAGCAATCAACAACCTCATGAAGAAATGAGGCTAACCCTCAGCCTTCGGGAAAACCAGCGTGGAACCCGCCATCTGCGCCCCGCCAACGGTGCGGCCCGGTTGCTGCCGAACTCGGGGCCGAATTTGCCGAGTCGGTGACATACCCAGAGTGGCTGCGTATGGGCGGCGGCCATGACGCTCGGGTTCAGTATCTGAATCCCAGCCGGTCCAGCCCGGTTTGCACCTCGGGGCAGGACATAAAGAGGCGCCAGAGCAGGCCGGTGCGATGGTTTTCCATCATGACCACGATGGGGCCCTGATCGATGGCCAGGTACCAGGGTTTGCACCAGCGGTGATGGAGGCTGAAGCCGTCGTAGAAGCCGTAAGGGCCGTAGATCCAATGACCGAGGTCGTCGTGGAAATGGCGGAGGGCTCGCAGGCTTTCCCTCGGGGTGTAGGGGAAGGACGACAATGCGGCCGTGGGGGAAATCACTCCCAGGTCTTCGCTCGGGCGGTGCGCCGCGTAGAACCCCACTGAGTATCCAGCGGTCAATCCCCAGCACTGGGGGCCGTAGCCGCGGTACCCCATCGGGTTTTCGATGCAGTGCTGCTGGTTGATCCGCGTGTGCTCCACGTTGTGCCGCCAGTAGTCGGCGTAGCGGTCACGGAGTCCGCGTGGGTCGAGTCCGAGGAAGGAATAGTGTGCCCAGAAGAGGGGGCCGCCAGACCGAGAATCTCCCTGGTGGTTGAGCTCCAACTGCGGCCCTGGAGTTTTTGGATCGGTGCTGTTCTTAATGCGCCCGCTGCGCGCCCAGCCCTCGTGGTAGGCCGCTGCGGGGATGGGGTGGGTGGGTGATGCCGCGGCTAGCACATAGGCGATCAGGCATTCGTTGTAGCCCTCGATTGGAAAATTCATGGCCCAGCCCCGGTCGGGTGACCAATGCCAGTAGAGGACGTTTTGTCCGCCGCGTTGATACCAGTCCCATTCCACGCCGCGCCACAGCCGGTCGATGCGTTCGGTAAGGGCTCGTTCCGCCGGGGAACCGTCGCGT
>JAPLUF010000259.1 GCA_026397755.1 Verrucomicrobiota bacterium | reverse complement strand
CAACACCCACTACATCAAGCGCCTGGTGGCTCTCAATGGCGAGACGGTCCGCATCGGAGACGACCGGCACGTGGTGATCAACGGCCAGCGCCTAGATGCCAAGACCCCCGGCTTCGCCGACGTTTACAGCTTCGACCCGGCCAAGCATCCGGTCTCCAGCAGCTACTCCGGTCACGTGAATGGGATTGGCTTCGCCGAAGGCAGTTGGTTCTCGACCCACGAGGCGGAGTACGAACTCCTGCACAGCCGCGACGCCTCGGCTGCGCAGCAGCTCACTACTATTAGTGAAGAGAAATTAAAGATTTGGCGCAGTTTCACCAACGCTACGGCCGTCACCACCGATGGCTCGCAAAATGGACGCTGGGCCCAGCAAAAATCCCGTCTTGAGGCGATGACGCAGAGCACGCCCAATTTTCCCAATGCCCAGGCCGTGGTGACGGTCCGGCCCGGCCATGTGCTGTGCCTCGGCGACAACACGATGAATAGCTCCGACTCCCGGATGTGGCCGGTTCCAGATTTCCCCCAGGAGCGCATCGTCGGTAAATCCGGTTGGGTCTTCTGGCCCCTGAGCCGTCGTTGGGGTTGGAGCCAGCACTAAGTCCTCCCCTCCCACCGAAGCAACGCCAGTCACCGATTCAGTCGGGAAGTTCCTTCATCGACATCAGCGTTGACCGGACTCCTTGAAGTAACACCATCCCCTGTCTGTTTTTTCTCGCGCATGAAGACCCTGCTGTTCGTCTGCACCGGCAATACATGCCGCAGCCCCATGGCTGCCGCTTTGGCTCGCAAGGCCACAGGGGATTCGTCGGAGTGGCAGGTGGTTTCGGCGGGGATCAATGCACTGAATGGTCAGGTAGTGAGCCCGCATTCGGTGAGCGCGCTCCGTCAGATGGGGATAGATATCTCGCAGCACCGGGCCCAAATGCTGACCGGACGACTGGTCCGCGAAGCCGATTACATTTTCGGTCTCACCCGAGGGCATGTCGAAGGCATCGTCTCACTGTACCCGGAGGCCGCTGAAAAGCTCTTCGTCCTCCGCGAGTTCGAGGAGAACGTCAGCGACCTGGACCTCGACATTCATGACCCCATCGGCGGACCAGTGGAGGGCTACCTGGATTGCCGCGACCAGATCCACCATGCTGTCGATGCAACCCTCCGATTCCTCCGTCAGGGCGGCACAATCCGACCGACCCTGACCGTGTCTCTTGGCTCAGACCACGCCGGATTCTCCCTCAAGCACAGCCTGGCCCCAGTTCTTTCCAGGATGGGCCTTCATGTGATCGACGAGGGGGCCTACGGACCGGAATCTGCCGACTATCCTGACTACGCTCAGGCGGTGGCTCGCAAGGTGGCATCCGGAGAAGCCGACTTTGGCATCCTCATTTGCTCGACCGGTGTGGGCATTAGCATCGCTGCCAACAAGGTTCCGGGAATCCGCGCCGCATTGGTTCACAACATCGAGGGAGCGGCCCTTGCCCGTCAGCACAACGATGCGAATATCCTCTGCCTTGGGGCGCGTTTCACCTCTCCGGAGCAGGCCATTCAAATCGTCGAAAATTTCATCCAAACTCCTTTTGAAGGCGGCCGCCACGAGCGCCGCGTGAACAAGATCGAACCAGACATGTCCACATCACTCGCCTCCGTTGATCCGCAAATCGCCGAAATCATACGCCATGAACGTTCGCGCCAGCTCGAGAATATTGAGCTCATCGCCAGCGAAAACTTCACCAGCCCGGCCGTAATGGAGGTTCAGGGCAGCGTTCTCACCAACAAGTATGCCGAGGGCTACCCAGGCAAACGGTGGTACGGGGGCTGCGAGTACGTCGACGAGGCAGAACTCTTGGCCATCAGCCGCGCCAAGCAACTCTTCGGGGCCGAGCACGCCAACGTGCAGCCACATTCCGGCTCTGGAGCCAACATGGCCGTGTATTTCAGCATGCTGAAGCCCGGCGACAAGCTCCTGACCATGGACCTGAGCCACGGCGGCCACCTGACTCATGGCAACAAGGCCAATTTCTCCGGCAAATTCTTCGAGATCGTTCACTACGGCGTCGGCAAGGACAACGAACTCATCGACTACGACCAGCTCGCCAGCATGGCGCGCGAGCATCGGCCCAAGATGATCACCGTTGGGGCTTCGGCCTACTCGCGCCGCATTGATTTCCAACGCATGGGAGAAATCGCCCGAGAAGTCGGTGCGATGCTGTTAGCCGACATCGCCCACATTGCCGGCCTAGTGGCTGCTGGAGTTCACCCGAGCCCGGTGCCGCATGCCGACTTCGTCACCACGACGACCCACAAGACCCTGCGAGGCCCGCGCGGCGGACTTATTCTCTGCAAGGCTCAGTACGCCAAGGCCATCGACTCGCAAGTATTCCCCGGCATCCAAGGCGGCCCGCTGATGCATGTCATCGCTGCCAAGGCCGTGTGCTTCCATGAGGCGCTGCAGCCCAGCTTCCAGGGGTACCAACAGCAAATTGTTCGTAATGCGGCAGCCCTGTGCGAGGGCATGAAGCGCAACGGCTTCCGAATCGTCAGTGGCGGAACCGAAAACCACCTAATGCTTGTTGATGTCGGTGCCCGTGGGTTGAGCGGCAAGCAGTGCCAGTTGGCCCTTGATGTCGCCGGGATCACGACCAACAAGAACACCATCCCCTTCGAGACCCGATCCCCCTTCGAGGGCAGCGGAGTGCGGTTGGGAACCCCAGCGGTCACCACCCGTGGCATGTGCGGCTTCTGGACATCGCCAATCCGGCGACGGCGACAAAGGTGCGGGATCGTGTGAAGGCGCTGACGGCCCGTTTCCCACTGCCCTATTGAAACGCGGGTAATCTGGGGGGAGGCCCCGAGCAGTTCTGACCAGACCTTTCCGGGTGACCAACCGCTGGAGCGGAGGTTAGAGTTCAACCCATGATGAACGCCGCCCTCAGACCCGGTGGCACACTGGATGAGCTCGCCAACTTGGCGGCTCAGGTCAGCGTTGCTCCGGCGGCCTTAGGGGTGCTGGAAGAGCGCCTTGGCTGGATCCCCGCAGGACATACCGGATGCTCTCCGGAGTTCATTGAAGCGGTTCTGCCGGTGATTTCCCGGGTCGCTGTCAGCATCCACGACTGGATCGAATTGCGCGATGCCCAGACCCAACTGCCGGATGGATGGCGCTGGCTTTCGTGTCTTCCGATACGCCTCCCTTCCGGCGCAGTGGCCGGCGTGATCGCAGTGCTGGATCGATCTCCGCGACGACTGAATCCTGGCCAGCGGGCGGGCCTTCAGACGGTTGCTCGGCAAGTCATGGTCCATTTGGAGCTTCGGCGACAAGCCACCGACCTGGCGACCACCGCCGAGCAGCACCGCCAAACGGAGACACGCCTGCGTGACAACGAGGCCTACTTCCAAGCCTTAGTAGAATCCCTGCCCCAGAACATCTTCCGTAAAGATCTCAACGGCCGCTTCACCTTCGTGAACGGGGCCTTCTGTCGAACGGTCAAACGCCACAAAAGCCAACTCATCGGCGTCACGGATTTCGACCTGTTTCCCGAGGAGTTATCTCGCCGCTACGTCGAAGACGACCGCCTGGTCATCAGCACCGGCAACGCTCTAGAAAAGACCGAGGACCCGTGGGTCTCCAAGGCAGTTTCTGGGAAGTCACCCAAGAAAAGCGGATCGAGGAGCAGTTGGCCCAAGAACGTGATCTGCTTCATGCGCTGCTCGAGCACGCGCCGGATGCCATCTACTTCAAAGACCTGGATTCCCGAATCACCCGAGCCAGCCGTGCACTGGCCCACCGGGTGGGTATCTCAGACCCGAACCAACTCATCGGGAAGACGGACCATGACTTCTTCGACCGCCAGTACGCCGATGCCGCCCGGTCCGACGAACTAGCGATCATCCAGACCGGCCAACCCATCCTAGGCCGTCTGGAGAAGGAGAGCCTCCCGAATGGCCGGGTCCGTTGGGCACTGACCAGCAAGATGCCATTGCGGTCTCCGGACGGACAAATCGTGGGCACCTTTGGACTTTCCAGGGACATCACGGAACTGCAGACAGCGCGCGAACAACTCGAACGCACCGAGGCCAATTACCGCGGCTTGGTTCAGAACGCCGTCGACGGCATCTTCCAGACCTCGCCGGATGGACGGTATCTCAACGCCAATCTCGCGCTGGCCAAGATGTACGGTTTCGACACCGTCGACGAACTCTTGGCCAGTCGAACCGACATTGAGCACCAACTCTATGTCGATCCGAAGCAGCGCGACCGCTTCGAAGAACTCCTTAACCGCAACGACAAGATCGACCACTTCGACAGTGAGGTCTATCGCAAGAACGGCCGGAAGATTTGGATTAGCGAAAATGCCCGCGCCGTCCGGGATCCTTCCTCAGGAAAGCTCCTGTACTACGAGGGCACAGTCGAAGACATCACCGCCCGCAAGCAGGCCGAAAAGGATTTGAACGAAGCCAATGCGGCGCTGGCGGCGGCCCGCGACGTGGCCATCGAATCGGCACGCGCCAAATCCCAGTTCCTGGCGAACACCTCGCATGAGATCCGCACCCCGATGAATGGCATCATCGGCTTCGCCCGCCTGCTTCTCGACACGCCGCTCAACCCAGAGCAACGCGAGCATGCGGACACCGTCCTGCACAGCGCCCAGAACCTACTCAAGGTGCTCAATGATA
>JAPLUF010000275.1 GCA_026397755.1 Verrucomicrobiota bacterium | reverse complement strand
GGGGATTAACGCAAAGACCATGGCCACTTTGGTGGCAGCTTTGGCGGCATGAACTTGTTCGAACGAGTAGCGGTTTTCACACGCGCTCCAGAAGCCGGCTCCTTGTCGGCGACCGGCCGGATGGGTGAGGGCATGCCACAGCATTTCCCAGAAGCTGCCTACCTTCGGTCCGGCCGGAGGGACGTGAATGTAATGCTTGCGGCCCATCCAGAACAGCAGTGTGGCCAGAGCCATGAAGATTCCCGGGACACCGAATGCCCAGCCGTATCCATAGTCTTTGGCGACGCGAGGAATGACCAGGAACGAGAAGAAAGATCCGAAGTTAATACTCCAGTAGAATAGCCCGTAAGCCCTCTGGAGCAGGTGTCCTTGATTGGCGTGGAACTGATCACCGACGAAGGCCGAGACGCAGGGTTTGATGCCACCACCACCGAAGGAGATCAGCCCCAGACCTGCGTAGAGCAGCCAGAGCTTGTTCTCCTGCGTCTGCACCAGATCAGCCATTGCCAACACCCCGTGGCCGAGGCAGTAAAACAGGGAGATGAAGAGGATGGTCTTGTAGCGACCCAAAACCCGGTCCGACAGCCAGGCCCCGAAGAGCGGCATGAAATACACGCCGAAGACAAAGAGATGAACAACTTCAGAGGCCTTCGAGGACCCCTGACCGAGGTACTTGGCGATATACAAGGTCAGGATGCTGCGCATCCCGTAGAAACTGAATCGCTCGCAGGCCTCGTTGCTGATGATGTACTTGATCTGCGGCGGGAACGAATCCGCGGAGGCGGAGCGGGTGGAAACCGTCGGGGAATCGGAAGACACCCCCACGGTTTAGCCAACGGTTCCACCAAGACCAAGCAGCGAGTGCACCGAACGAACGATTTTTCTTCTGAACCCGAACTAAAACTGAGGCCCCGAGGCCTCAGGCCTTGTCTTGGATGAGTTCGCGGCGTGCGCCGCCCAGGAACCGTTCGACGAACGTTGTCGTGTAGTGACCGCGACGGAAGTCGGGATCTTGAAGAATGGCCAACTCGAAGGGGATGGTCGTCTTGACTCCGGTGACCATGAACTCGCCGAGGGCCCGAGCCATCTTGTTGAGCGCATCGGTCCGGTCTTTGCCCACGGCAATGAGCTTTCCGATCATTGAGTCGTAGTAGGGCGGAATGGTGTAGCCCGCATAGGCATGGGAATCGAGGCGGATCCCCGGCCCTCCCGGCGGGTAGTACATCTCGATCCGTCCGGGGCTTGGGCGGAAGTCGTTGAAGGGGTCCTCCGCATTGATCCGGCACTCGATGGCATGGCCTTTGAGGACCACATCGCTCTGGCTGATCGTGAGCTTCTCTCCGGCAGCGATGAGGATTTGCTGTTTCACCAAGTCGACCCCCGTGACCTCTTCGGTGATGGGATGCTCGACTTGAATGCGCTTGTTGACCTCTAGGAAGTAGAAGTTGCCCGAGTCATCCACAATGAACTCAACAGTGCCGGCATTGGAGTAATTGGCCATCTCGGCGATGGCCAATGCTGCCTTGCCCATCTTCTTGCGAAGATCCTTGAGGTCTTTTCGGTCGAGCAGCGGCGAGGGGGTCTCCTCGATGACCTTCTGGTGGCGGCGCTGGATGGAACAGTCTCGCTCACCCAAATGAATAATGTTGCCCCGGGTATCGCCGAGGATTTGAAACTCGATGTGGTGCGGGTTCTCGATGAATTTCTCGATGTATACCCCGGAATTGCCGAAAGCCTTTTCGGCTTCGGTGCGGGCGGTGTGGTATCCCTTGATGAGCGATATGTCATTGTGGGCGGCCCGCATGCCGCGGCCACCACCGCCGGCGATGGCCTTGATCATCACTGGATAGCCGATGCGCTTGGCGACCGTGAGTGCCTCTTGCTCGGTCTCGACCAGGCCATCCGAACCGGGAGGCGTTGGGACCTTGGCTCGCTTGGCCAAATCGCGGCTGCTGGACTTGTCGTGCAGCGCATTCATGGCCGCCGAACGGGGTCCGATGAAGCGGATGTTGCAACTCTCGCAGACGTCGGCGAAATGCGCGTTCTCGCTCAGGAAACCGTAGCCGGGATGGATGGCGTCCACGTCGGTGATTTCTGCGGCAGAGATGAGCCG
>JAPLUF010000093.1 GCA_026397755.1 Verrucomicrobiota bacterium | reverse complement strand
TCCCAGACTGGCTCCTGCTTCAAGCAAACGCTTCCTCCGGAAACATTATACCGGTCAATTAGGTTAGTTGGTATAAAGCATTCCGCGAGGGTGTGGATGAGTGGTTGTGACATGAGTTTTTTGGTGGAACTTGCACCGCTCCAGAATGAAGCAGTCTAAGTCTTGTTGGCGGATACGCACGGTCCTGGCGGACAGCCGAACCACTGGAAAAGACTGGGCTTTCACCCAATTTTTGACGGTTCGGACTGTCACACCAAGACTGCTTGCTGCGTCTTTGTAAGTTAACAACATTGGTGTATTACACCAAGCAATGATCAATAGCAACAACAACCGGAGTGGACTTATATAAAGCCATCTTGATGAAGGTTGAGATGGTCATACCGGCCGCTGCAGCCTCTGCACTTACGCGATCGTGAAGATCACGGCTTGCGGGGACACTCAGCTTCCGGAGGAGGTTGGACTTCTGTCTTTTGGTAGCCGGTTTCTTTTTCGAGGGCATAGACAATGAGTTCAGTTAGGGTCATTCCACGTTCTGCGGCTTTTTTCTTGAATTGCTTTAGTTCGTCTTTATCGACCCAAGCACTGAAGACGCGCTTGTTTGGATCTCTTTTATTAGGCATATAGTTAATACAGTAGGCTAGAGTTTTCGAGCATAGTTCTTGTCGGTTTTTAAACGAGGGAGGAGGACTAGAAAATACAAGCAGCATAGGTTTGTGGCCGTCAAATTAAAATTTTTGTTACTTTTACGAAGGGTAGATATTCCAGAAATCATCAGCGTCTTGGCTGCTAACGAGCCCTCGATAGTGCGAGAAAAGCACACTTTCGCGGTGTCCAGCTTGCATGGCGATCTTTGAGGCCGACTGAAATTTTTCTAGGTGGTACGAGCAAAATGTCCGCCGCATGCAGTCGATCTCCCATCGATCCGGTTTGATCTTCATTCAAGTCCATGACGTTCTTGGTGAGTGTAATACACCATTAAGACCTGTCAAGTACCCGACGATTCCCCAACTTTCCCTACCGCTGAGAAGATTAAGGAATACGTACACCATTAAGACCTGTCAAGTACCAGGCGATTCCCTAACTTTCCCTACCGCTGGGAAGATTAAGGGATACGTGTAAAAGGCGGTGGGTCAGCTACCCGCCGCCTCCACCAGCACTCACTATGGTTTTCCACCATTTTCCACCACGGTATACGGTATTTCCTTTCCATTCGTTTCCTAAGCAGTATTCAAAAAACCCAACAAAACCGCACTTTTCGAGGTTTTCCAAAGGTCTAAAAGTGGGTTCGAATCCCCCCCTCTCCGCCAGCTTTTCTTCGTGTTTCCGACGATCGGTTCACGCTACCCACAGGTTTTCCATTCGGCTTTGTCTTACACGGCTTTGTCGTGCCTCAACGCCGAGCGCACGGAGCCGAACCCCAAGGAAAACAACGGGAACCGGCACCAAAAGCCTGTCCTCTTCAACCGGGAGTCCTTCGCTGGCCTGATCGACTATTTTCGACCTGGCCCAAATCTTCCGTTCCAACCCTCAGCCTACCAAAAACTGTCCAGAAACGGTGCCTGACCCCGGTTACCCCATTCCCCGCTCCTCGTAAACAGAGATGGGTTCACGGCCCGACCACTTATCTCAATCGCGCACTGACTCGGACAAATCGAGCGGTTGCAGAGCCATCCACCGCGGTTCCCAACCGGGCCACGACCCGAGTCGACCCATCCGACTGCGCAGCCCGCGACACCTCGCTGACCTCGCCACCGGCATCGATCCAAGTGTGCAGATCGGTTGAAAGCTCTAGGCGATAAGCCAACTCTGTCGCCGCAGTCCGAATGCGGTACGCCAGAATCATCCCTTGGCTTCCGACGCCCGAAATCACCTCCAAAGGCCGAGGTCCGCTGCTCTCGGGCTGGAGCACGAACGCATAAACCGTGAAATTGTCTATGCCGTCGCCATCTGCATCTGCCCCCGGCAGGATGCGTTCTGGGGTAACGCCACGCCTGAACGTGGCGGCCGCCCATGCCTCGTAGCCCGCAACCGGGAGCCCATTCGTCAGGCCCGGCGTTGCCCCATCGATCCAGCGCCATGGACCAGTTCCATCAGGAAATCGTCCCCAACTAATACCGAGCCGGCTCGGCCCCAGGTCGACCCAATCCACAAAAGCCCGCAGCGTCCCGTCGCGATCGGCTTGAACCAAGAAGACGTCGTCCCCCGACCGATCCAGCGCGAAGGGAACGCGCACCGCCGCGTTGGCTGGGTTATTAAACTGCTTCTCTCCGATCACGAACCGCGCCCTAGGGCCCAGCACTGTCGCCGGAAAAAGATACTTCCTGTAATCGGCCGAAGAATCGCTCAGGTACCAGCCAGTGATATCAACGACGTCCTCGCTGGTGTTGATCAACTCGATGAAATCTTCTCCCCCGATCGCAGGAGCCGCCAAAACTTCGTTCAAGACCACTCGACTGTCCTGACCCCCTCCGGCTGAGCCGGGAGAACCGTGAAACTCCGCGCTGGCCCGCCACCTCCTAGGATCTCCCAACCACGCACTCCTCGCACCCACTGAAGACGGTGCACTCACAGGGTCGAGCAGTTCGAGGCTGCTGCCGCCTCCATCCGCCCGGTTGGGCCATCCTCCGTCGGTACCGTAGACACAAGTAAAGGCAGTGGCCCCGTCGGCCGCGAGCACCTCAATCCGTTCGCCCGCATTCGACAGCGTCCCGATCCAAGGGCCTAGGACACGGACACCGGCCCGGTAATAGGGCGAGGTCGTCGCCCCATACCGGGCATCGAAGGCGGCCAGATCTTTTGCCAGTACCAACCGCTCTCCTGCACCCAATAGCGTGGCTTTAGGGAAGCGATAAAATACAGCGTTCGTCACCACCACGTCGGAAAGATCTACCGTCGCCCCCGATGTGTTCAGAAACTCCAGGAACTCCGTGTCTGCCACCTCACGCGGATGGTATTGAATTTCGGACAGTATGAGGTTCGTTGAAGAGGCTTGGGCCATCCCTTCCGGAACAAAGTAGGACTCCAGAATCGCGGACCAGTCCGTCCCCGTGTAGACGCGCGCTCTGAGCAACATCGGGCGATCAATCGCCACTGGCTGAGTTAGAACCCCGGCCGCGATGCCGCCTCCAGAAACCCGAGGATCGGATCCATCGATGGTGAAATAGACCTTCCCGACGGGGCTTGTGAACTCGACCCGTTGACCCGCGGGAACCGGACCCGGGCTCGCTGAGAGAATCGGTGGATCCGCAGGCCACCATCCACTCCGCTTGCGGACCTGTTGGATAAGGCGGGCCGTGCGAAGCGGAAAATACGTTTCCCGAAGATAGCGCCACTCGTTGGCCCACTCCTGATCACGATCCCAAGGCAACGCGGCAACGCTGCTAGAAGGCTGCCAGCGAGCCGTTTCAGCCACGATTGGCAACCGGAGCTCCTCCATCCAGCTATTGTAGGCCGCGCTGGCCCGGGCGGGAGTCAGTACCCCGTCACCAAAACAATGCCGGTAGAGTCGATCGCGAAAAAGTACTCGAAAGTCCGACTGCCGCATCAGCGCGGTAAAGATCCCGTCAGGAACGTCCTGATCGGTGCAATCGGCGGCCACGTCTTGCAACGTAATATCAGAATCCTGCTGAAAGAATTTCCATCCACCGCGATCGGCCAAGCGGGGTCCGGCTGCCGCCCAGTTATGCTGAGCCGACCAATCCCAGTCATTCCCGGCATAAAAACTCAGCACCATGTAGTCACAAAGATTTGTGATATCGATCCACCGTTTCGCCTGAGGATAATTATTGAGGCTAGATTTGAGACTGCTCCAGGCCACACGCCAGTGATCCCCGCGACCGTGGTCGCTACCCGTCGTCGCACCGCCGGAAAAATGAAAATCCTCACGCGGCCCGGGATAGTAACTGGCCATAAAATCCTCATCCGGATGTTCATGGATGTGATAAATGCCATGGTAGGATCCGTTGAGAAAAAGGTGTACCTGGCGCCCATGCTTGCCGGGCTGACCCATGGCCAGCTGCATCTCATCAATCCAAGGATTTCTAGCCAACTGCGCATCTCCACTTCGGGTCACCGAAGGGCTCCCGTAGGGCACCGGTGGATTTTCCTTCGTACCCAGCCAGTAGAACGTGTCGTGAGAATGACTTCTCAAACGCAGTTCATTGAACTCCGTCGCCGCTCCGGCCGAAAATCTCGATCCCCGGGCAAATACGGGATAGCGCAACTTGGCCGGTCCGTACTTGGTCCGGAATCGTGCAGACATACTCAGTTTTGGAGAACCCAGACTCGTTGTTCCGGTCGCCGCCACGCCGCAATCAATTTGGAAGCCCGGCTCGCGATTCTCCGGATCGAGCAACTCGACCGACGCCAGCCGCTCGGTCGTGGAAGGCCCAGTGCCCATAACTACCGAAACCGCGGGCAAGGCCAGCAAGGCATCGTCGAGCAATGGCCCATAAGTCGCATGCTTCGTAATACTCGGTAGCAATCGTGTTTGACCCACAATCCCATCGGTCGCCGGACCAGTGATCCCGTTAACGAAGAGGTATGTTCGCGTTCCCACCGGTGAATACGCCGCTGCAGAGTGTACCGCAATTGCACGAACGACTCGGGTTCCCCGCACGATCCCGGAGGTATTTGGGGTCACGGTAATCGGCCCCTCGTAGAGACTGCCCGTAGAAGCCGTCGCGGCTGTACCGTCTAGCGTGTACCGGATGACCGACCCTGGTAAGGCTGCCGTCAGCTCCACAGTAAAAGTCTCTGTGAAGAACCCATGATTGCGACTGAAGCTAACCGGGTTTTCACCGCCACCGGTCCTCGCACCATTTGCCGCCCCAGGCGTCGGAACCTTGAGATAGCCGGGGCCACCGTCAGCTCCCTGTCCATAGGAGACACCGGGGAACTGCCGTGGGAATTTTAGTTCACTCGCTAGAACCGAAAAACCCGGCCTAAACAACCCCACCCACTCCCCCTCTGAGGAAATGGAGAACGTTGTGTGCAGCAGTTTTGAACCGGCCGGTGAAGTCCCAAGGCCATCGGCCAGAATCACGAGAAACTCCCCCGGTGCCAGTGTCGTCGAAGGAAACTTCCATTGGCCCGGGTCCTTCTGGTCGTTCGACAACGCCCAACCCGAGAGATCTACGTACTGCGGAAGTTCGTTGTGGATCTCAATCCATTCTCGCAGAACTGAACTCTCATCAGGCACCCCGCCAATCTCATTCGCCAGGATCTCCGTGATGCGGACACTCGGCGGCAGAACCGATAGCTCAAAGGCCTGCTCAACCCAGCGTCCTGTGTTGTCTGTCGCCCGCAGTCGAAACCTCGCTGACGGTTGTCCTGCAGGCAGGGTGTTCACTAACCGCACATCACCAGCGACCACCTTGAAGAAGGTATTGTCCACGTCTCCGACGCCCTTGGCTAAGACCACCGAGTGGGTATCGTATGAATTAACATCCTCGACCACAACCCGTGCCACCCGCTCACCGATCCGTGCCGACGCGGACACGGAGGTCGCATCTAATCGCAGCCCGCTGGGCGCATGCGGTTCGGTGAGCTTGATCCTGATGGCTTTCTCCAAGAACCGCGTCGCATCCGCCGAATCGGTGGCGCGTACCCGGATGGCAAAAAGTGATCCGGGTGGATATTTTGAAAAATCGAAAAGCCCGGGGAGAACCGCTCCACCGGAGATCACAAACTTGGTGTTGTTCGCATCTCCCTCGCCGGCCACCCACGTGAGGTCGTGCGTTGCGTTGGGTTTGGCGTCGATAACACGGAACTGGCCGATCCGCTCGGGCTGCGGGAGTGAGAACTCCGCGGGTTCTAGCAAGATGTCCTGTGGCGCTGGCGGCACGGTGATCCGTTCCAGAGTCAGCGCTTGCCAGATCGGGTTCCGGTCACCCCCGTCGACTGTTCCAAATAAATTCCCCATCTCAACGACGAGGACCCCTGAAGTGGCGGTGATTTCGCAGGTGTAGAGCGTCGCTCGATCGGGGAAATACGCCTGACCTGGGGCGACTCCTAGGGATGTAATTTCGTCAACGGCGTCGCTGCCACCGACCCGAATATCCCAGCGACGGTTCTCTGGGCTGTTCCCTGAAATAAGGATTTGCAGCTTATACTGCTCACCCGCAACGACCGTGAGGCTCGCTCGCAACCGCTCACCAGATCCCGCTACGGCCCACCGAATGTCGCTGAAAATCTCCTCAAGTTGGTCGTCATCCACGCTGCCACCAAACTCCGGCTTCGTTTGCCAGGACGTCACTTGCTGAGGCCCCACCAGCGTAGCACCCACGATTTTTTGGGTGTCGGGGAGAAATGTAATCCCTCGAACTTTCCTGGGACCGTCGTCCGCACTGAAATTAATCGCGTAAAGAATCTCCCCCTCCAGATCCAGATCCCTCGCCCCCCGAATTTGCGTCACCGCCCCCATCTTAACTGTCGTCGCCGCGTGCAACGTCAGCACCCCGCTCGCGAACCACAAAAAACCAGCCAGTCCTAAGAATTGGAACATATTTGGTAGAAATTCGCTTTCAAAGGGGTGGCTGGGATCATTGGGGCTTTTTGGGGGAAACTGCGAGCAAATTGCTTGTAACGCTCCGCCCGCAATCCTGGCACCCAAGAACCCAGCAGCGTCGAAGCGAGTCGGGTTTGGCGCACAAACTGCTGCTGTGAATTGGGGATTTAAGCGTTTTTTAGCAATAACAGTATGCTGAAAATTGTCTATTAAATACTATAGCGGAATTATTCTATGGTACTGAACACTAACATTCAAGCTCTAAAAACTTCCAGTTTCTTATCAGTTAATTCAGCCAACCTCGCTAAATCACTCTCAAGATTATCATCCGGGTCAAAGATTGTTACACCTTCAGATGATGCCGCAGGTTTAGCTGTTAGCACCCGTTTGGCTGGCCAAATAGCTCGAAATGAAGTCGCTTACAGCAATGTTACTAATGCTATTTCGTTTACACAGACCCAAGAAGGACTGTTAGCAACGATGGACAAAGCGCTCAGGCGAATGGCAGATTTGAGCATATTTTCTCAAGACTCTACGAAGAGCCCTTCAGATCTTGGATTGTATAGTAAAGAATTTGGTGAGCTTCAGGAATTTATTTCAAAATCCATCGAGCAAAAGTTTAATGGAATTAATTTATTCTCAAGCGATTCTCTAAGCCTCGCTGTCAATGAAGATGGTTCAACATATAAAATAGGCGCAGTTAATTTAACTGATATTAAATATCAAAACGTGCTGAATAAGCCTGAGAATTTTACCAATCAAACAACCACAGCTATTTTTGCAGATAGCACGATGATTAGGTTGACTCTTAGTCAAGTTGACTACAACAAAGCAATAAAGAGCGACTCGCTAACACTTAGCAATTTGGGTTTGACTAATGGTGTTGGAAGTAACACCGCCGCTGATAGACTTCAATTAATGAACGGTACCTACACAATTAAAAATGCAGACCCTGTTAACAGGTACATCTGGCTAGATGCAAGTGGTTCACCTAGCTCAATATACGGAACCAGCGTAAGTCTTACTCCAGATACAAAAGCTGAATTTAAAACTGGTTTTGATATTACCACTCCTGAAAGAGCGCAATCAGCCTTGACTAGAGTTAAATTGGCGATTGACTCAATCGCTCAAACACGGGCTTCCCTAGGTGCTGTTCAGAGCCGTTTGACGATGACTAACGAACAGCTGAGGACAACCAATGAGAATCTATCCGCGGCAACATCTAGAATAACAGATGCCGATGTCGCTGACGAGTCTACGTCCTACGCCAAGTTGCAAATACTCGTTCAATCGGGCACCGCGATGTTAGCACAGGCTAACAAGATGCCTCAATACGCGTTGCAGTTGATTCAGTGATAGGCAGTTTTTTAGACAGCCTCCTTGGCCGCCGGCAGCGCCGCTACCGCGTGTACACTACCGATAGAAACGACAGCGCCATCAGTTTATCGATCCCAGTCGCCTCGCAGGACCTCCTGTCGCATCGACTCAAAGTTAACTCTGGTCAGGAATTCGGATTCGACTTCAACCGGTACTCCGGAGCGCCCACGGCACCAGCAGCATCACCGACCGCGTTCGAGCGGAGTGTGCAATGAGGTACCCCCAAAGCGGACGACCGACCGCTACTCGAGGCCGGCCCCCATATTGATGCCGCCCGGACCCAATGTGTTGTCGGTGGGGAACCAGAATCGCTTCTTTTTCTCGGCTGCGATGCTCTGCGCCTGATTCATCCGCTCTACATGCCCGTCGGACATGACGTAGTGTCCCCGTTTGTTGTGTCGAATAGTCAGGGTATGACTACCAAAAGTGGGCCCGGCTTGACCCGAGTAGTCGTCTTTGGCCATCACGGCCTCCATCAGAAACATGGTCTCAGCCGGAGTCTTGAACGTGCTCGTTTCCTCCTCGTGGCACAGGCCGCAGTTCATCGCATAACTGTAGTCGCGCGTCCCCTTGCGACCGGCGGGTCCTCTCAGGGCGGGCACGGTGATCTTCTTGTTTGAAGCCAGATCTCGTTGGTCGGTGGGGCACAAGTACACCTGCTTGGCACCGACGTACGGGAAGAGCTTTCCGGTGGTGAGATCACCCGCCTTGACGCAAAGCCAATTACGGAAGGACGGCATGTGGCCGCGATTATCCGGCGTGTACAACTGGGCTGCCAACCCCATCTGACGGCCATTCGAGAGGCACACCACACCTCGAGCTGATTCTTGGCTTCGAGCCATCGCTGGCAGGAGGAGGCCGGCGAGAACGGCGATGATCGCGATCACAACCAGCAACTCGATCAAGGTGAAGGCACCGTCGGGCTCCCGGGAGGAATTGGACTCAGGGCTCGTTATCACAGTCGTGGGGGATGTCTATGTCCTATCCATCCGAGGCTAATTCCACAAGCAGGATCAGGCGACTGCATCAAAAACCCGGGAACCATTAACACCACCGCCCAGCGGGTTAACCCTAACCCTTCCTCTCGGGCCCTCCCCGATCAACGGCCTAGCTGGTAGCGCAGGATTCCCAGCACGGCCGAAAGAAGAATGACAGCACCACTAGGCCACCGGCCCCAGCGCATCAAACTGAAGGCCATCACTAGGATGATGAATGCAGGCCCATCCACTCGGCCATCGGCAGTGCCCAGAGCCGACACTCCTAAACCCCAGGCCAGGTGCATGATCATGCCCACCACCCCGGCCGAAACGACGCCCATCCACCGCTCCCAGTGCTTCAAGCCCTGCAAGCGCTCCACCCACGGAGCCCCGAGAAAAATCCAGAGGAAGCTCGGAAAAAAGGTCGTCCATGACGTGAGACCAGCGCCGAGGATTCCGGACATCCAGGGAGACAAGGGGCCCGGCTGGTGCCAGGCACCCAAAAACCCGATGAATTGCAGGACGATGATCAACGGACCCGGCGTGCTTTCCGCGAGGGCCATTCCCGCCATCATTTCAGAGCTGGAAACCCAATGAAACTGCTCGACCGCCTGCTGCGCTACATAGGGCAGAACGGCATAGGCTCCGCCGAAGGTCATCACGGAGGCGCCACTGAAAAATATCCCCTCCCGCACCAGCACATGCCCAGCTCCCAACCAGGCCGCAGCCAAACCTACCGGCACCCACCACAAGACCATGCAAACCAGGAAGACTCGAACCGAGCGCGTCCAGTTGGTTGGCGGTGGGGACGAAGGGACACTGGGGCGCTCCCCGACGGCGGACGGCGGGGAAACCGGCACCGCCGGCCGAATCCCTTGCCATAGAAGGCTGATCACAAACGCCATCAAGAGCAGGACTGGGAACGGTAGACCCCAACGCATTCCAAGCCCGGTTCCCAGAGCCATCAACCAGAGTTGGGGGGTTCGCAGCCACCGAGTTGACAAGCGGATCAGGGCGACACCAATGAGCGCCACCACCGCCGGTTGAAGACCTCGCAACGCGGCGCTCACCCAGGGAACCGCACCCCAGAGGGCATATCCCCAACTCAGGACCAACAGCAAGATCGCCGCCGGCAAGACAAACAACGTTCCGGCCACAATCCCGCCCCGGGTCCCGTGTAACCACCAACCAAGATAGGTCGCCAATTGTTGAGCCTCCGGGCCTGGGAGCAGGATGCAGAACTGCAACGCATGCTGGAATCGGCTCTCATCGACCCATTGCCTCTTTGCCACCAACTCCTCGTGCATCAGGGAAATTTGCCCGGCGGGTCCCCCGAAACTGAGGCAGCCGATTTTTAACCAAAGACGACAGGCTTCCCGAAAGGTGGGGCGCTGGAGTTGAAGAACCGGTGGATTCACTCGACGCGCCCCGGTTCCCGGACTCCGGTGCCAATTCGCTGAAGTCGCTTGTCCCCGAGTTCGACCCGCGCCGCCTCGGCCAAAGTCATCAATCGGTCTCGGACTTCTGGATGCTCGGCGATCACGTTGACGCGCTCGGCGGGATCGCGCTGGAGGTGGTACAATTCTAGGCCGACCGGCAGCTGCTGATACCGACCCGCCATCCCGTTGGTCCCACCGGGTTTGCCGGCCAACGTTTGTGAGGTATGCGGGAAGAAGAGTTTCCAATCGCCACTGCGCACGGCCAACAAATCTCCCTGATTGTAGTAAATGAAGTAGGCCGAGTGAGGATTGGTGGCACCGCGATCTCCTCGCAAAATGGGCCAGACGTCGAGTCCATCAATCTTACGAGGCGGCAGGGCCGCCCCGGCCAAGCGCGCCACGGTCGGCAGCACATCGATGGTCATGAGGGGCGTGTCACTGGTTCGCCCTCGGGGAATATGACCGGGCCATTGCATCACGCAGGGCACCCGGATACCGCCTTCGAAACTCGTCCCCTTCCCCTCACGGAATGGCCCGGCACTGCCGCCGTGCTCGCCATAGCTCAGCCAAGGGCCGTTGTCGGAGGTGAAAATAAGGAGCGTCTCCTTTTCCAGACCTCTTTGCTTCAGTGCTTTGAGAACCTCCCCGACGGACCAGTCGATTTCTTCAATCACATCCCCATAAAGCCCCTGCCGAGAACGGCCTGAGAAACGCGATCCAGCAAAGAGAGGGACATGCGGCATGGAATGCGCCAAATACAGAAAGAACGGACCCGCGGCATTGCGCTCAATGAACGAGACCGCCCGCTCCGTGTAGCGCCGGGTCAACTGGGATTGATCGGGAGTTTCCTCGATCACCCGATCCCCATCAATCAGCGGTAACGGCGGGTAAGCCCCCTTGGCGGCATTGGCGTTCTGGGGCCACATATCGTTGGAATACGGCAAACCAAAATACTCATCAAATCCCTGTCGTGTCGGCAGCAGTTCGGTCGGGCGACCCAAATGCCATTTTCCGACGATGGCGGTGGCGTATCCGCGAGGTTTAAGCACCTCAGCAAGGGTCATCTCTTCGGGATGCAGTCCGATTTTCTGATTGGGTCCGAGCGCTCCATGGATGCCGAGACGGTTGGCATAACATCCAGTCAGGAGGGCAGCCCGCGAAGCCGAGCAAACGGCCTGTGCCACATAGAACGAGGTAAAACGAGTTCCACGCCGGGCGATGCTGTCGATGTTCGGTGTGCGAATCTTCTTTGCCCCGAAGCACCCCAGGTCGCCCCACCCCAAATCGTCGCAGTAAATGAGAACAACGTTCGGGGGACGCTGTTCCTTCGCCAGCCCCGTCGTTGCCCAAGCACAGACCGCGATCCAGAACGGGAACCAGAATCGGGAAATCATGCCGCGATCTTTCCGAAACCTCATCGGCATGGAAAGCGCCAATAGAAAGAGCTCTTTGTGCACAACGGTTCCCATCGACGGACCGGCTTTTTGAGGCAATTCTGCTGGTTCAGCTCCGACGTATGAAGCCGACACCCATCGAACTCCTGGCCACAGTCCTGTTTTTTCTGGCGGTCCTTCACACGTTTTCTGTCAAACGGTTCGCCACCTGGGCGCACCACCAGCCCAAGGGATCGGTTCAAGGAACACTGCTCCATTTTCTCGCTGAAACCGAAGTGGTGTTTGGACTCTGGGCCGCGGTCTTGTTCTTTGGGATCGCCATCCTCAGCCGGTCCATGGAACAGGCAGTCCGCCACATCGATGGGCTCAATTTCACCGAACCTAAATTCGTCTTCGTGGTGATGGTGATGGCCGCGACCCGACCGGTCGTGACGTTGGCCGAATCACTCATCCTAATACTGGCCCGACTGATTCCACTGCGCGAAGGGTTGTCCTTCTATATCGCCGCACTTTCCTTCGGCTCGCTCCTGGGTTCCTTCATCACAGAACCGGCGGCCATTACCTTGCTGGCCATTCTGCTCAAACACCGTTATTTCGACCGCGGCATCCGTCCCAAACTCGCCTACGCCACCCTCGGCCTGTTGTTCGTCAACATTTCCATCGGTGGCACGTTGACCCACTTCGCCGCACCGCCGGTGCTCATGGTGGCGTCGAAGTGGAACTGGGATACGGCCTACCTCTTCACCCACTTTGGATGGAGGGCGGCCGCCGCCTGTCTCACGTCCACGTTGATGGTGAGCTGGATCTTCCGCAACGAGTTGAGTCAGGTGCCCATCCAGAATCGACGCGAAGACCGAATCCCGATCTGGCTCACCCTAACCCATCTCGCCTCGCTGGGATGCGTGGTCGCTTTTGCCCACCACCCGGATGTTTTCTTCGGCGTCTTCATGATCTTTCTGGGAGTGGTCTACGCCACTCTGCCCCATCAAGATGGGCTAAAATTCCGGGAAGGCCTTTTGGTGGGATTCTTTCTCGCTGGCTTGGTCACGCTCGGTTCCCTGCAATCCTGGTGGCTCAAGCCGCTAATTACTGGAATGGACGGCGTGACACTTTATTTCGGAGCCACCGCACTGACGGCCATCACAGACAACGCGGCCCTCACCTACCTGGGTTCGCTGGTGGAAGGCATTAGCGACTCACTGAAATACGCCTTGGTCGCCGGTGCGGTGACAGGCGGCGGGTTGACGGTGATCGCCAACGCGCCCAATCCCGCCGGAGCCGGCATCCTGCAGAACTCCGAGGCGTTCAAGGAAACCGGCATCAGCCCGATGGGTCTCCTGCTTGGAGCCCTGCCGCCGACCGTGGTGGCAATCGTGTTCTTCTGGTTCGTCGGGCAACCCTGAACTCGTCGGGATTACGGACTGAGAGAAACTCGCGGCTACCGCGGCTGCCAGGGTTGGATCCACGCCGAGGCCGTCTCGCCCTTACGGTAGGGATTGGCGATTTTCTTCGACGATTGGACCACGGCACGCACGTAGAGTTCGTCGCCACGGGCGCTGTATTCGGCGCGGTTTCCTACCACGACGGCGAAGGTCTCGCCGATTTGATCGCTGTAGCGCTGGGTAGCCCGCACCGGCTCGCCCTTGGCTGACACCACCGGAGAGCGGCTCGCATCGAAGCCTTTGCGGGTGCCGATGAAACGAATGGTGTAAGTCACGCCCGGCTCGGCCTCCACTTCGATGCGCATCGTGTTGCCCATTCGCTGAATTTGACGCAAGGACACGCCGCTACTGGAGTAGAACTCACCCGCCTCCATCGCGAGGACGATCGAAGCCGGCTCCAACCGTTCAGAACGCACCATCACCCAACCGCGTCCGTTGTTGCTCTTGCCGACCCCGTGGCTGTGGTAGTGATGGGAGTCGTCCACCGCGAGTCCGTACATCGGCGGCAGGTCGAGTTTGCCGATGCGCCAGGCCAGCACGATGTCCCACATCCGCTCCATGCCGACGTGAACCGTGTCCCCTTCGTTGTGCGTGGACGGATGACCATTGTAGACCTCGAAGAAGCGCTCCCCCTTCACCTGCATCAAGTCTTCGGCGGTGATTCCCCAGCCGAAATTGGGATGGTTAATATGCGGGAACATGGGTTGCCCGGTCTGGCGGCGCTGCTCCAGCACCGCATCCACCCCGCGCTGCATCACATCGAGCACATTGGTGCCGCCCTTGGCCGAGATCTTCTTGCGGAGGTTGGTGGCGTTGATGTGCACCGGAAACGACAGATGACCGCTGGTGATTTCCTCCGACGGAATCATCAGGAAACGCCCCGGCTCCTCCAACAGCCCTCGAAACTCTTCCAGCGTCTTCAACCGATACTGGTTGGTGCCGTGGTGATCACGTCGCATCAGCCAGTCGGCCCCGAAGCGGCGGCGGTTCTTCTCGAGGGCCTCGGGGAAATGGTTCTTCTGAGACTCCGTCACCCACTGCTCGCCCTCCAGCATCCGGTTGTGATCCGACAGGGCCAAGAAGTGGTAACCGTGTTCCTTATACCAGTCGGCGATGGACTCCGGGAAATCATCACCGTCGCTCCACAGCGAATGGGTGTGGAGATTGCCCTTCCACCAGCGAGCCTCGGCGGCCGACGCCAGTGGCACCATGGCCAGCAGGCCGGCGACAACCGAGACCGCAAGGCCCAGAACACTGCGACCCGGGGCGAATCGTCGATGGATCATGCCTGTGAGCCTGCGAAGGCTCCCGCCGGGAGAGCAAGCGGGTTCTGGCTTCGGTTTTGGTTTCGCAGAAATCTAAGGCCTGTCAGCCTGCAGACCATGACCCCGGCCCACCGCGACGATACTCCGGCCGAGCCCTTGTCCGACTCGCCTCCAGCGGGCACCCGGCGTCCCCACGTTGGCATCCTCGGTCTGGGGTTGATGGGCTCGGCCTTCGCCGACCGCCTGCTGCGCACCGGCCACGAAGTACTTGTCTGGAATCGCACGCGAGACAAGGCCGATGCGCTGGTCGAGGCCGGTGCCCGCTGGACCGACCGGCCGCTGCGGGATTGCGACACGGTGCTGGTGTGCCTCTACACCGATGAGGTTGTCCGATCAGTGCTCGAGTCGATGCGCGCGGACTGGCGACCCGGACTGGAGGTCATCGACACCACCACGGGCGATCCCAGTGCGGCCCGGTCGATGGCCGCCGAACTAGAGGCCTGCGGGGTCTCGTATCAAGAAGCCCCGGTCTCGGGATCGAGCGCGCAGGTTCGCAACGGCTTGGCCACGGTGTTCGTGGGTGGTGCGCCCGAGGCGTTCCAAAGGCAGGCGCTGCTCTGGCCGATGCTCGGCGCCCGGGTGCTCCATTGCGGTCCTTGGGGCAGCGCCTCGCGCCTCAAGCTGATCACGAATCTGGTGCTCGGGCTCAACCGACTGGCTCTGGCCGAAGGCCTCGCCTACGCCGAGGCAATGGGTGTGGAGGGAACGGTAGCCCTGGAGGCCATGAAGGGATCGATGGCCTATTCGCGGGCCATGGACGCCAAGGGGACCAAGATGCTCCAGCGCGACTACACCCCGCAGGCCCGGCTATCCCAGCACCTGAAGGACCTGAGACTCATCCTGGAGAGCGCCCGGAAGGCAGGCGTCGACCTGCCATTGGGGTCTCTCCATGCACGCCTTCTCGAGTCGGCCGAG
>JAPLUF010000009.1 GCA_026397755.1 Verrucomicrobiota bacterium | reverse complement strand
ATCGCTGGCCCGAGAACGCCCTCAAGGTTCGCACTCGCAAGGCGTTGGCCAAGAATGGGCAGTGGCAGCACCTCTTGCTTACTAGCGATGGGTCCGGCCGGGCCGACGGCATGCGTTTGTACGTCGATGGTGTGGCCGCTGATCTCGAACCGGGCCCGTCTACCGTCACGGGCACGATTCGCACGGGTGTGCCGTTGAAATTGGGTCAGCGTCACGAGTCCGATGTGCTCGCCGGCACCTCCGTGCAGGATTTGCGCAGTTACTCTCGCGCCCTCAGTGCGCCCGAGGCCCGCACTTGGGCGGCCCCCGAAGCCGTTCGCACCCTCCTGGCCAAGCCCATGGCGGACTGGCCTAAGGAAGAGCGCGCCGGGTTGTTGTCGGGTTTTCAGGCGGAGTTCCTGCCCTTGAAGCAGGCCCAGTCCGCGATCGCGGCCCTCGAGAAGGAACGCTCCGAAATTCGCGGCCGGTATCCGGTGACCCACATTCAGCGCGAGAAGGCCGACACCATGCCCATGGCCTATGTGCTCAATCGTGGGCAATACGACCAGAAGCGCGATGCGGTCGGTGGGGCGGTCTTCAAGGCTCTCAACCCGTTGCCCGCCGGTGCGCCCACCAATCGTCTGGGCCTGGCTCAGTGGCTGGTATCCCCCGAAAACCCGCTGCCCGCGCGGGTCACGGTCAATCGGTTTTGGTCCGAAGTCTTTGGGGCCGGCCTCGTTCGCACCTCCGAAGACTTGGGCATCATGGGTGACTTGCCTTCCAATCAGGCCCTCCTCGACTGGTTGGCCGTGGACTTCATGGAGCACGACTGGGACGTGAAGCGTTTCTTCCGCCAAATGGTCCTGTCAGCCACCTACCGCCAATCGGCCACGGCCACGAAAGACGCTCTAGAGAAGGATCCGGCCAACCGGTTGATGAGCCGGGGTCCGCGCTTCCGCATGGATGCGGAGATGGTCCGCGACTATGCCTTGGCTGCGGGCGGGCTGCTCGTCCACAAGGTGGGTGGAGCCAGTGTGAAACCTTACCAGCCCGAGGGTGTTTGGGAGGCCGTGGCCATGCCCGAGAGCAATACCAAGCGGTATGTGCCGGACGCGGGTGAGAGCCTTTATCGGCGCTCGCTCTACACGTTCTGGAAGCGCGCGTCACCGCCGGCCTTGATGGATCTCTTCAACGCTCCGAGTCGCGAGTCGTGCAGCGTCCGCCGCGAGCGCACCAATACCCCCCTGCAGGCACTGGCCACGCTCAACGACCCGCAGTTTGTCGAGGCGGCTCGTGTTTTGGCTTCGGGGGCCTTGCGCGATTCCGGGAATGACCGACCCGACCGGGTCGTTGATTTCTTAGCCCGACGGCTTCTATCCCGTCCGCTCGACGCCTCCGAGGCGGTGGTGGTCCGCGAGGGCTACACCCAGGCCTTGGCGTTTTACCGCCAGCATCCCGAAGACGCCGGTCGTCTCGTGCGCGTGGGCGATTCCAAGCCGGACCTCTCGGCCGGAGAACCGCTTTTGGCGGCCACGACCTTGGTGGCCAATCAGCTCCTCAACCTCGACGCCGTTCTCAACAAGTAACCCCCAGAGACTTTCCTACGATGAACCTCTTTCAGGAATTCCGAGCGCTTGAGAACCGCCGACACTTCCTCGGCCGCGGCAAGAATCTCATGGGCCATGCGGCGTTGGCCTCGTTGCTCGGTGGGGCGGCCGGACGTGGTTTGGCCGAAGCGGGTGCGGGTGCCGATTTGCGGTCTTCGCATTTTCCGGCCAAGGCCAAGCACATCATTTACCTGCACATGGTGGGCGGCCCGTCCCAGATGGACCTCTGGGACTACAAGCCCAAGATGCAGGAGTGGTACGACAAGGACTTGCCGGAGTCGGTTCGCAATGGTCAGCGGCTCACCACCATGACCGCCGGTCAGACCCGATTCCCCATCGCGCCGTCGAAGTTTCGCTTCAGCCAGGTGGGCTCCAACGGCCTTTGGATGAACACCGAGATGCTGCCGTGGACGAGTAAGGTGGCCGATGACTTGTGCCTCATTCGTTCCATGCACACCGAGGCCATCAACCACGAGCCGGCCATTTGCGCCATGCAAACGGGCAATCAGGTGTCGGGACGTCCGTGCATCGGCTCTTGGGTGAGTTATGGCCTGGGGAGTCTCAACGAAAACCTCCCGGCCTTCGTGGTGCTGGTGGCTGAGCCCACCAACAAGGAGCAAATTCAGGCCATTTCTGCCCGATTATGGTCGAGTGGCTACTTGTCCGGTGAACATTCCGGGGTGTCCTTCCGCAGCGCCGGTGATCCCATTCTTTTTATCAACAACCCGCCGGGCATTCCGGACACGCTTCGCCGTTCGCAGCTCGATGGCCTCCGTCGTCTCAACGAAATCACCCATCGCGAGGTGGGCGATCCCGAGACGCACACGCGTATCCAGCAGTTCGAAATGGCCTTCCGCATGCAGTCCAGCGTGCCCGAATTGACGGCGGTGGCCCAAGAGCCGGACTCCACTTATCAGCTCTACGGCGATCAGGCTCGCAAGCCGGGTTCCTTCGCCTACACCGCACTCTTGGCGCGCCGGCTTGTCGAACGGGGTGTGCGTTTCGTTCAAGTGTATCTCAACAACTGGGATCACCATGCCAATACCGCCGGTCGCATGCCTTCCCAGTGCAAGGACATCGATCAGGCGTGCTACGGGCTCATCACCGACCTCAAGCAGCGCGGCTTGTTCGATGACACGCTGATCATTTGGGGGGGTGAATTTGGTCGCACCATTTACAGCCAGGGCGGTGTTTCGAAGGAGAATTACGGCCGGGATCACCACCCACGGTGTTTTTCCATGTGGATGGCCGGTGGCGGATCTAAGGGCGGTACGGTGTATGGAACCACCGACGAGTTTTCCTACAACATCGTCGAGAACCCTGTGCATATGTGCATATCCGGGATTTCCACGCAACGGTCCTGCACCTCTTGGGTCGCGACCACCGCCGCTTCACTTACCGACACCAAGGCCTCGATCAGCGCCTCACCGGTGTTGAAGAAAGTCGAGTGATTCGCGAGTTGATGTCCTGAGCGGTGCTTTGGAAGGAGGTCCCTCATCGAAAAGTCTCGGCTCATGGTAAAAATCCATCGCGGGTCGATGGGGAAACGGTTGTCAGTTAGGTAAATTTCCAGTGAAGTCTTCAAACCTGATGCAGAGGTTCCCAAAACCAATGCGGCCAGGTTTTGTCGATATCGCTGAACTATGAACGTACCAAAAAACCTTTGGGTTTTTGCGGCCTTGGCGGCCCTGCAGTCTGCCCAAGCCGGAATAACCACTAATAACCTCCCCTCATCGGCTCAACTTCCCGTTGCGGGATCGACCGAGCGGGGTTTTATCATTCGCGCCCTCCAGGGGCCTGCCGAGCCTGCGCTCGCCAACAACGGCGTCCGTGCCCTGCGCCAAATCAATGGAACCCTTGTGGATGCCGCCGGCGTGGCTGTGCCCAATGAGGCTATTCCTGGAACTCTAACCTCACCTGCCGGGGCCTACCTGGTAGACACCGTCAATTTCGAGTTAGACGGTTCCCCGATCGATATCACTGACATCGAGGGCACCCTCATCACCTCATTTGCTCCCAGCGTGT
>JAPLUF010000347.1 GCA_026397755.1 Verrucomicrobiota bacterium | reverse complement strand
CGTTATCCTCCCGCTCTCGCGCTCACGCTTGAGCCTGCGCCGCACCCAACCGTCGTCTGGCTCAATCCCTGCGTGACTCAATCCACCTCCACGCCCACCCCATGCTTTCCACCCGCCTCCCGCTCCGCCTCCACCTCTACGTATGGGGCGCCCTGCTCGCTGTCATCCTTGCGCTCATCGCCCTCAACCACACCTACGCCGGCCGCAATATTTGGGAATCCCTCACCGAGAGCAGCGACCTCCGCCGCGTTACCTACGCCGAACGTGTCTACCGCCAAAACTTCTTCCGCACCCGCGCCAACACCTGGTCCAACCTTGCCTATGTTGCCCTCGGCTTTTACGCCTTCGCCTGGGCCGCGCACGACCGCCGCCGCGCCTCCTCGCCCACTTCCGCGCCGCTCCCCGTCGCTCCTTCCTACGTCGCGGCCACACCCGCGCTCAGCGTCCTCTTCGGCCTCGCCTGCTGCGGGCTCGGCCTCGGCAGCGGTTACTTCCACGCCACGCTCACCCGCTTCGGCCAACAACTCGACGTCGCCTCCATGTACGGGCCGCTCCTCATGTTTCTCGCCTTCAACCTCGGGCGCTGGTGGCCGCGCCTTACCTGCGCCCGCCTCCGGCTGGACACACCTTCTTGGCCGTTCTCGGGCGCCGTCGTCGTCCTCACCAGCGCCCTGCTTTTTTATTACAAATGGTCGATGTCGGCGAGCCGCGTCCTCAGCACGCTCATCCTTTCCGTCGCTGCCTGCGCTCTCATAGATCGTTTCCGCCCTGTGCCCCGGCCCTTGCTACGCTGGCAGCTCTTTTCCATCGTCACCTTGATTGCCGCCGTCACCTGCCGCCAACTCGACGTCGCCGGCCGCTTCTCCGGCCCCGACGCCTGGCTCCAAGGCCACGCCCTCTGGCACCTCCTCACCGCCACGAGCCTAGGGTGCTCGTATTTCTATTACCGCAGCGCGCCGGCAAACTGATAGAAATTTGCTTTTGGACGCTCCGCGATATGGGAAAGTTGGTTTCACTGATGACGGTTTTTAGGAGTCACGAAACGAAGCCAGATTCGGAATGTCTAGGACCTCAGGCGCTGTGACCTGACCTAGTTGGCCGGCCGGTTGCAGCTCGCTGGCTGGGACATCAGCCGCGAGACGCTGGCAAAGGTGGAATCACAGGTCCGGTGCGTCACCGACCGGGAGTTGGTCCGGTTCGCCAAAGCTATGGAGGTGGATCCGTCTGAGCTACTGAAGCCGACTAGGTTCTGACCAGGCAGGGGGTGAAAAGGATGGGCAGGAGGTTTGCTTTTGAGGCCCTGCGGTCATAGAGAGCTATCTATGATCGGAGTCGTTCTCGCGGTCTCGGATTCTCTATCCAGTCTCAACCTACCCCAGAAAGCCCTCTCCGGACGTCCTTCTAGCTGGCCCTGGAATGGCATCGTGTTGACCACTTCCTCGTCGTCGGTCGGCCCGGATCCCCGCCAAACGAGGTGGTCGGCCATGTTGTTCATTACCCCGATCAGTCGGCGTGGATTTCCGCTCACGTAATCAATAGGGGCGCTCACCCATGGGTCCCGGTTTGGATAGTCGGCCAAAGCGGAGTCCAACCTCACCCGGAACAACCGCTCGAAGGCTTGGCGATTGGGAACCTCCGGTTTAGGAAATACCCACGTGTAGAGCGTCTCCTCGTTGGTGACCAGAAAGACCGGGGAACCGGCTCGCTTGAGGAAATCAACACGCCAAGTCTGTAGCCAGTGATTCGATAGAACCTCGGGCAACCGGGCTGGAGCCATCTTCCAGCGTCGCTGAACCTCCCGGGATTGGTAGATCCGGAAGCGGGCGGTTGGGTTGGGATCGGATGCATTCACCGAACTGAACTGAGGGCGGGGCGGAAGCCCAGGCGGATGATGTTGTACTTGCGACCCGCGCCGTCCCTGAACCGGTCGGCCGAGCGCGCGCGCCCGGCGCCGAAGAACCAACTGCCCCCGCGGAACACGCGGAGGGAGCCCGAACTTGGACCTGTCGGATTCGTCACGCTCCCAGTCGGGTACCCCTCACTCCAGTCCGAACACCACTCCCACACATTCCCAATCATATCATGCAGCCCCCAAACATTCGCTGCCTTCTGCTTCACAGGATGAGTCTCAGAACCAGAATTACCCGAAAACCACGCTATCGCTTCCAACTCGCCATAGCGCGGACCCGTCGTCCCAGCTCGCGCCGCATACTCCCACTCAGCCTCCGTCGGTAACCGCCACTCCCATCCATCAGCCAATATCCCCTCAGCCCGTTGCTTGGCTGTCAGCTTCCGGCAGTACTCCTCCGCTTCACCCCAACTCACCTGCTCCACCGGTCGCTCAGCCCCCTTAAAATGCGACGGATTACCTCCCATCACCTTCTCCCACTGCCCTTGCGTGCATTCCGTCTCCGCTAGGAAGAACCCACGAGTCAATACCACCTCGTGCTGCACCTCATCAGAACTTCGGTCTGGTTCGCTCGATGGACTGCCCATCGTAAATCGGCCACTAGGAATCCATCGGACTGCCAAATCACCAGCTTGACCTCGGACGCCAGCCACAAACGGCTTGCTCAGTCCTAGCTTCGACGCCAACGCCGTTTCAGCCGCTTCCACTTTCGCTTTGGCTTCAGCCAATGCCTTCTCCTCTGCCGCCTTCGCCTCAACCGTCAACTTTGGCACCATCTCCAACTTGACACTCAACGGCTTCGGTGGTGCCTCAACCACCACCGTGGGTGCCGTCGAATACCCGCTCCCAGCCGTCAGCACCAAGGTCACCGCCACTTTATCTCCGCTCAGGATCGCCTTGGCCGTTGCCCCACTGCCACCGCCACCGCTGAGGGTGACCGATGGCTCACTGGTGTACCCCGATCCTCCAGAGGTCACCGTAATTCCGGTCACAAAGCCTGCAGTGATCGTGGCAACCGCGGTGGCCGGTTCACCAGCCAAGGCTCGACCGATCGAAAGCGACATCAACACCGTAACGGTCATCAGCCAGCCGGGAACGTGCATAAACGGAAAGCTACCGGCCTTTCTCGGTTACCGCATCCCATTTGGAGACTGTAACGGCATGAAAAACCGAATTTCATGCGTGCAGATTGGACTGAAATTCAAGCCGTGGGTCCCTCGGGGTCATGCCGCCGGGATTCAGACCCACCCCTCCCCACCCGGTCGGGACGGTCCGGCCGCAGAAAAGGGATCCCATGAGGGGCTGGGCGCAGGGTAAAGATGGACCTGGTTTACCATTCCCGGGGGCACCACAGGCCCGACTCGTTGAGTTACCCCTCGTGGTTGGCGTTTTCAGGTCTGGGCCTCTCAGCCCCTCCTCGGAATGGGCAGATCTGCCGGCGAATGAAAAGACTCCGAAGGGCCGCGAAGGGCCGCACGAAACCTATCTCTGGGAGGACAGGATCTTCGGCCCGCCAGACCACTCAAGACGCCTGATTTCAACGGTGATTTCAACGGTTTTGTTGTAACTGGGAGGTGTTCGAACGGCAACTCTCGATAAACGCCGATAACCGCAATTCTTAGCCTCCCATTGCGGAAGGCCGGTACATTGAAAAATGGTCGGGGCGGTGAGATTTGAACTCACGACCTTCTGAACCCCATTCAGACGCGCTACCAAGCTACGCTACGCCCCGACCAGGTTGCTCTTGCGAGCGGACGGATCATCCAGAAAGCACCCCTGTGGAGCAATAGATTCTTCCAACGATTCTTCGCTCCACCCCAAAAACGGCAACCCCGAGAACCTCAAGCCGGCTCGGCGATGAGGTCGTAGTCGGTGTGGCCGATAATGCGAACCTTGCAGAACCTCCCGATGGGCACCTTGCCCTGGATATACACGCGGCCATCGATGTCCGGCGCGTCGGCCTCTCCACGGGCGATCGTGTAGTTTCCCTTGAGGGCCATCACTCCCGTATCTTCCCCTCGAATGAGTCCATGCTCCCAGGAGCTAATATTGGCCTTCGACAGTTCCTTCGCCGACGCCTCGCCTTCGGTGAGCACCTTCAGCGTCCTGCCAACAAACCCCTCGGCGACGCCCACGGCGACACGATGCTGTGCGGCCATAGAAAGTTCCCGACGCTTCTGGCGGGTCTTGGGAGTCAGTTGCTTCTCCATCTTGCCGGCCACCGTGCCGTCCTCGCGGGAGTAAGCGAAAATGCCCAGACGCTCAAAGCGGGTCTCTTCGATGAACTCAATCAAGGTCTTAAAATGCGCGGCCGTCTCCCCCGGGAAACCCACGATGAAGGTCGTTCGCAATGTGATGCCAGGGATGCCGGCCCGGATCCGGGCGATCAGGTCGCGAATGTACTGGCCCGAAGTTTCACGGCGCATCCGTGCGAGCATGTCGTCGTGGATGTGCTGCAACGGCATGTCCACATACCGGGCCACCTTGGGGCACTCGGCGATGGTTCGGATCAACTCGTCGGTCCAGTGGGCCGGATGGGTGTAGAGCAGTCGGATCCAGAAGTCTCCCTTCAACGCGTTCAATTCGCGCAGCAGTGTGCACAGCGTCGTGGCATCCACCGGCAGGGCCTGGGTGGCTGCTTTGAAGCGTTCTGGCGAAGAAATGGCCCGGCTGTGATTGGGGCGGAGATCGAGCCCGTAATAAGTGGAGTCTTGGGAGATGAGGTTCAGCTCGCGCACCCCGTCGGCGATCAAAGCCTTGGCCTCGGCCACGATGTCCGCCTGTACCCGGCTGCGGTGGGATCCGCGCATCCGAGGAATGATACAGAAGCTGCACGGATGGTTGCAGCCTTCAGCGATCTTCACATAAGCAAAGTGCTTCGGAGTGAGACGGAAGCGCGGGGTGTCAAAATGCGGGATGTAGCTGGGTCGAACCGTGACATCCACCGAGGGAGCCTCCGGTTGCTGGGCCGCGGTCAGGGCGATGCGACTCTTGCCGAAACGATCGGTGCCACGGAGAGCCGTCTCGTCGGCATGGTCATGGGCCGGGGCTTGTTTTTCCAACTCCTTGAGGCGCCCTTTCACGCGAGCTCCCTGCGGTGCCTGCGGAGTCACTGCCTCGGCACCCACTCGGGAGGCCCTCTTGGCGATGGCCTCATTGACCAACGCTCCCACCTGCTCGACCTGGTCAATGCCCATGAACACATCCACCTCGGGCATCAACTTGGGCAACTCGTCACGATAACGCTGCGGCATGCACCCGGACACGATGAGAGCCTGACCCCGACGCGAGGCTTCGCGCAGGGCGCTGTACTCCAAAATGGTATCCACCGACTCCTCCTGTGCGGCGTCGATGAAGGAACATGTGTTGACGATCACCGCGTCGGCTTGGGACGCATCGTTGACGATCTCAATGCCTTCTCTGAGGAGAGATCCGAGCATGATCTCGGCGTCCACCAGGTTTTTGGCGCATCCGAGGGAAATGAGTCCCACACGGCGGGGACGGGAGATCGGTTTTTTCGGCGCAGTCGGCGTCTTGCTCACAGGACAGGTAGCCTAGCGGTTCAGCTCAAAGACCAGCAATCCCACAGAATTTTCTGTCGATCAATTCCTCGGGGGCCAGATCACTGGCGCTCATACTCCCCCTTATTGACCCGTTTGAAGACCGAGAATCCCGCTTTCTTGGCATCGGTGGTCGACAGGGGCTTCAGGTGATGGGGCGTGCTGAAACCGGAGATCACCTTGCGGACGGGTTTGCGACAGGCCGGGCAAGCGGTTAGTTCAGGCGCGGTGATGGGTCGCCGAAGGGTAAACTGACCACTGCAGGCGGCGCAGTTGCCGTCACAAAGTTCGTATTCGTACAGGGGCATGACGCTCTCGAAGGGACTCGCGGAGGAGCACTGAAAGGGCCAGGAATCAGCAACCCGACCGCGCTCTCCAACGGAACCGACTTGGCCAACTTGACGGGTTTTCCGGCGAGGGCAATCGTGGAAACGGCATGACATCTCGGCCAGGGAGATCCCAGTCTCTACGCCGCATCATGACCGAGCTTGTCATCCAGTCCACGACGCTGCCCGAGGCTGCCATCACCGCCTTCGGCAATGAATTAGGCCGTTCGCCCGACGCCACCCGTGGGCACTCGGCCCGCTGGCAGAACGTCGCGGCTACACCCGAGCTCAAGGCCTTGGCCGAATCCCATCAGGTGGACATCGCCTTTGTGCCGGAGAACCGACGCCGTGCGGATTTCAGCCTGCTGGTCATGGACATGGACTCAACCCTCATCACCATCGAGTGCATCGACGAAATCGCCGACCGCATCGGAGTGAAGCCCCAAGTCTCGGCCATCACCGAAGCGGCCATGCGCGGCGAACTCGATTTTGCCGGTGCCTTGCGAAAGCGGGTGGCCCTGCTCGAAGGCCTAGAAGAATCCGCACTGGAAGCAGTGTACGAAGAACGACTGCGACTCTCACCGGGAGCGGAGGTACTCATTCGATTTGCCCAAGAGTCTGGCTGGAAAACCCTACTCATCTCCGGAGGGTTCACCTACTTCACCCACCGACTTCAGGCCCGCCTCGGGCTCGACCACTCGATGGCCAACACTCTCGAAACCCAGGCGGGCCGTCTCACAGGTCGCCTGTTGGGCGACATTGTGGACGCGGACCGCAAGGCCACGGAGCTTTGCGCTTTGGCCGCGCGCCTCGGGGTCGAACCTTCCCGTGCCATCGCCATCGGAGACGGCGCCAACGACCTCAAGATGATGGGCGCTTCGGGCATGGGTATCGCCTATCGAGCCAAACCGGTGGTGCGTCAACAAGCCATGCATGCGCTCAATTTCAGCGGGCTCGATGGAGTCCTGAATCTCTTCGCGCAAGACTAACTGGCTCTCGTAGGTGCGGCTCCGAGGCCCACCAAGATCTCGAACTTAGGGATTCTTCTCTGGGACGATGGGCTGGGCCAGATCGGGATTTGCGACCCCCTCGTGGGCTAAGCCCGATTGTAAGGCGTCGAGATCCCAAAGGTACGAGGCATGCACCACACTGGAAGCGAGCAGACGCCGACCGCGGGAATCCCAACTCAGTGAAGTAATGCGCAGCTTTTCGGGCAACCGCAGTTGGGAAATTATCGATCCGTCCTGCGCTTGCAGCAAGTGGATTGAGCGGGTTCCCAGTGCTACAGCCAATCGCTGACCATCGGGAGTCACGGCCACGCGACCATAGACCCCCACTGGATCCAGCAACCGCTGCCATAGGATCTTTCCCGAATCCACATCCCATGCCACGAGCCCGTGAGTCATGGTGCCAAAGAGCCTTCGGGATACCGGGCAAAAGACCAGTTCACCGGCCTCGCCCAAGGCGGACAACTCTGGGGGGAATTCGAGCAACCGCACTCGGAACCCATCCTCGCAAACGACCACGGCCGGAGCGGCATCGATCCCCCAGCTGGCCAATAACTTTCCGCTCGAATGAATCGATCCGATGACACTGCGCGACGGTAGCGACACGGGCTGCCAACGACCTTGGGCATCGCACCAAAACGAGCCATTGGTCGACACGAGCCAGGCTTCACCGGTGGGGGCGATATCTCCGCGCCCGGAATTGGGAAGCGGTTGACGCTCGATCAAACGCAATCGGGGCCGCGACGCATCACCCTCCACGGCCAGTGTGATCCGGTTGCTCAGGCTCAGGGCCCACAGCCGGGTTCCATCCGCCGAGAAGGACAGGTGCCGGATCATGCCGTCGTCGCACGGCCAATGCGCTGCTTCCTTGCGACCTAACTTGGGGTACAACCGAACGCCATCGTAGGAACCACTGGCCCATCGGTCTCCCGCCGGATGGAAGCGGACCACCGCGGGGCCGGCGCTGGCCTCGGAGGGGACGTCGGGTGGCACCTCCGGGATCACGGACCATCCCGTGGGCGGGTCAAACCGCAGTAACTCCCATTGAAACTCGTCCTTCCAGGCGATCCACCGCCCGTCTGGCGACCACTGTATGGCGGCGCCGGCCCCGGCGTACTCGGCCAACGGTGTCTCGCTCGACCAGTCCCAGATGCGGGATCGGCCATTGTATCCGCTCGAGAGAATCCAGGAAGAATCCGGCGAGAAGGCGAGCCCAAGAATGCCGTGGTCTTCCTTGACCAACCGCTTCACCGGCGTTCGATAACGATCAAAGCGGCCGATGAATATCTGCATTTCTGAACACACCTGCAGAAGATCGCCATCGGGGTTCCAGGCCAGCACCTGAACGGATTCGCCGGCGGGAAGCTCCATCCATCGTTCCACGCGGGCCGAATCAAGATTGGCGAAGCGCACGATCGGATTGGTGGCGTTAATGGCCGCGGCCCAGTGCCCGTCGGGGCTGACCACCAGATCATGCGGAGGCACTCCGACCGGGACATGGCGAACCACCCCCGGGTGATCGATAGGCAACACGTCGAACGAATCATCGGCCCGCCCCGCCAGCAGCCACCGCCCATCCGGGGTGAACTCACGACCGAGGTATTTGGGATCCAGGCGCACCTGGAGCACCGATTGCCCCTGGGTCCGGGAGACGACGTGGAACCGTTCGGTAGAATCTCGAACGAGCAGCCATCGACCGTCGGGGCTCACCGAACTAATAAACTCGAGGTTTAGGCCGGGCACCGGCGGCGGGAGGGAGGGTTTGCCGGCACCTCCTCGTACCGGAATCCCATCGATCCATCCATCGGTTCCCACTCGGAACAAGTGGCGTAGTTCCGGATCGAAGAGTCCTGCCGTGTGAGAAATCGAGCCCACAGGCCATCGCCGAGGTTGGGGTACATCGAGTCGTGAGGGCGGACGCCAGGGTGTTTTTTCGGAGACCAATTCGGGCACCAGCAACGCACTAGCGACCAACTCCCGGAGCTCGGGTTGCCCGGCACGCAGGGCAGTGGCCTCTCGCAAAGTAGCCAGTGCCCGTGACCGCTTGGCCGGGGAATCATCGTTGAGAATGTCCCGAGCCCGACTGAGAAGAAGAGCCACCTGTTGAGATTCGGAGTCCCGTCGGCGATCCTGGGCCTCACGGGAACGGGTTCGCAGCACGGCCATCACACCAAGACCCAAGATCCCCATCACTAGAACTGCACCCGTGGCGCGAAGCAGAACTCGTTTCCGAACTTCCCGGGCCCGGAGTTGTCGGACCGATCGGCCTCCGCGCAGGAGTAATAGCTCGTCGCGTAATTCCGCGGCATCTCGATGACGACGGGCCGGGTCGCGGGCTCCGAGGCGAAGAATGATCTCCTGGAACTCCCACTCGACGGTGTGTCCGGGCTGGATCCACTCGGCCGGGGTCGAAGGGTAGTCGGCCAACCGTCGACCGGTGGCAATCTCATACAGGACCATTCCCAAGCTGTAGAGATCGGCCGGTGGGAGTCCGGGCCCCTCCGGTGCGATGTACCCGGCGGTGCCCACGCAACTGGATCCCTCTCGCGCCTCGCTCACGAGTGATGTTCGAGGGTTTAATATCCCGATGAACCAGACCTGCCGTGTGAAGTGCCTCCAGAGCATCGGCCATAGCCAGACCCACTTCGACACACTCAGCAATTTGCAGGCGACCCCGGGTGATGAGGTCGATACGCAACGTTCGCGCCTGATAGGCACGCGCACCTTGAGATGAGGGTTGAGGCAAATTGTCGGCTGCAACGATCGCAGGCGCGGCAACCGAATCGGCCAGCTCCATCACCGAATAAAAGAAATCAGATCCTGCATCACAACCCACCTGAAGAATGGGGACCAAGCTCGGACAGGTCCGCGAAATGGGTTCGTAGCGTCGAACGCCCTCGAACTCCCGATTGAAGGGCTGGTCGCTCTCAAAGGACGAACGTCGGATCACCTTAATGGCCCGGGCTGTCCCCAAAACCGTTCGCCCAAGCCAAACATTCCCGTAGGCACCAGAGCCGATCACCTCGATTAACTCATGATCTGGTATTACTGGAATCCCACTCTGCGGATCACTCGAGGCCATAGAAAATTCTATTCCGGATCCTCTTCGTTTTTCAGCCTGCCCAATTCGACTCGAAGCAGCTTTCCTACCCGATGCTTGGCCACATACACAGCCATGGCCGAAGTCTGAAGATTGGCCACAACTGTCGAAATTGGGACTTCTCTGAGGACGTGCATCTCATAAATCAAGTACTGCTTTTCGGACACCTGCTCCCGAACTTGTTGCAGCGCCTTATTAATGAGATACCCCTCCCATTCTGAGGCCCACAGCACATCCAACTCGGGGCGTTTTGGATCTGGATGATCCGTCGCCCTGGTTTCGCTCGAGTCCTCAAACGGCGGCACCTGCGAAATGACCCGGTTCCAACGATTCTGTTTCCGGAGTCGGTCCACCATCCTCCGCCGAACCAGCGTTATCAACCATGCCTTGAAACCGCCCTTCGAACGGTCATACCGAAACTGAGGCATTTGTTTGGCCACCGAGATCATGGTTTCTTGAACCACCTCTTCGGCCTCAATCTCTGACAACCCCGCTTTGAGACAAAACGAGTAAATAAAGCGCCAGTAGGTATCGAAGAACTCCCGCCATCCCTCCTGATCCTCTTGGTCCTTCAGGCGCAACAGAAGACTCTGTCGTGTCGCAAAAAGAGCAGGATCATTAAAACATCGAGACATTGTCGGAAATATTTTTAATATTTTATTATATTTTTTAGGTATTTGAAACATTTTTTGTTCCGCTCATCAACGATGACATTTATGCGCATCAAGTTCCGCCTTCCGCCTTGATTCGAGGGCCTGTAATCTCCGACATGCTATTTTCTGAACTGGGGCTGCCGGCGGCGATGCTCGATGCCGTTGCAGAGCTCGGTTACAAAGAGCCGACGCCCATTCAGGCTAGTGCCATCCCGCAGATACTCGAAGGGCGTGATGTCATCGGATCCGCGCAGACTGGAACTGGGAAAACAGCGGCTTTCGCGCTGCCTATCCTCAGCACACTCGGTTCCCATGCTGCAGGACCGCGGTGTTTGGTGCTCGAACCCACGCGTGAGTTGGCCGTGCAGACCTTCGAGAACTTCGAAAAATTTGCCAAATTCACCGATTTACGCATTGGCCTGATTTACGGCGGCGTCGGCTATGGCAAACAACGCGACGACCTCAAGCGCGGCATGGATGTCATCGTAGCCACGCCTGGGCGACTGCTCGACCACCTTGGCGAAGGCGCGGTGCGTTTAGATGGGGTGAAATTTCTGGTCCTCGACGAGGCAGACCGGATGCTCGACATGGGATTCCTCCCGGATGTGCGGCGCATCGTACTCAAGTGCGGCAAAGATCGTCAGAGTTCCCTATTCTCGGCTACCATTCCCCCGGCGATCGAGACGCTGATCACCTGGGCGATGCGGGACCCTATCACCATTGAGATTGGTGCACGGCGCTCCGTGGCAGACACCGTGAAGCACGTCCTTTACCCGGTGGCGGAGCTTCAAAAACCAACTCTGCTAATCTCACTGCTGGAGAAAGTTGAATGGGAAAGCGCCATCGTTTTTTGTCGAACTCGACGCGATGCCGACACGGTTGACGCCCTGCTTCGGCGCAACAACCACAAAGCGTCCGTCATTCATTCGGACCGTTCTCAGAAAGATCGGGAGCAGGCCTTGGAAGGTTTCAAAAGCGGTAAATACGAAGTTCTTGTGGCCACCGATATTGCGGCGCGCGGCCTCGACATCGCGGACGTCTCGCATGTCATCAACTACAACGTGCCGGAGCATCCGGAGGATTACGTTCATCGGATAGGCCGAACTGGGCGCGCGATGAATTCGGGCGACGCGTTGACCCTATTCTGTGCGGGTGAGGCAGCCCAAGTGGCTTCTATTGAGCGCTATATAGGTAAGAAGGTCCAACGCGTGAAACTCCCTGAATTTCCCTATACCTACACCGCCTTGTTCGATGAGGACAAACTGGGTCCCGCCACCGGTCGCAAGACCCAGGGGGCGCGGGTTGGAAAAGGTTATTTCTTCGGTCCCGCGCGACGGCGGTGATTTCGACGGTTCGACCGGACGCGGGTGCTTTGCCTCGGCACCGTCACAGAGAAGAAGCGGCAGGACTGTCGCTGGAGTGGACAGCTTTTGTCTGATCCCCTCGTTCATCTTGGGCTGATGAATCGATGGAAACTATGGACCGCCAACGCATCCCAAGAGCGTCTGATTGCCCGCTTTGGCACAGGACGTCTCGTCCATTGCAATGGAACTCGTTATGAACTCCGTGGTGGCAATGATTGGGACTTTGCTGCCGCTCAAGAATGGGTTGCGCATTTTCTTCACGAAGCAGTCATCGATCGGCCGGTCACCCCGCGAGACTGGGCTCATCGGTGGACGCCCCCCAAGTGCACGGAACTAAAAACCTTTGCCTGTGGGGCACTTCGATAAGCCCGCATCCTTTTTGAGTAGGAGAGTTTCACCCGACGACATCGACGCGGAGGTCACGCAGAGACATGAGGCCTGGCAGAGGCACTGCACGGATCGGGCGAGCCCCGCTGCGGCGACGAGGCCCAAATCGTTCCCTATACCGCTCGAACACCTCATCCACGAACCCCTTCGACCCCAGCACCACCCCATCGGTCAGGTGGCGAATCCTCAACCGCAGCACCTCCCCTGCGCTCAATTGCCCACCCTCCTTCAGCGCCGCCAAG
>JAPLUF010000117.1 GCA_026397755.1 Verrucomicrobiota bacterium | reverse complement strand
GAGCCTTTTTTGAAACGGGGTATTTCGTGTGTGGCGCTGAACTACCGACTGGTGCCGCAAGACCCGCTGCCGGCGCCCGTTCACGATGCGGCCCGGGCGATTCAGTTTATTCGATCCAAGGCCATCGAATGGAAGCTAGATCCTCGTCGCATCGCCTTAACCGGACCAAGTGCAGGTGCCTGCACTGCGATGTGGATCTTGTTGCACGATGACCTCGCCGATCCCAAGGCGGCGGACCTGGTACAGCGTCAATCGTCTCGTGTTTGTGCTGCCGCGGTGACGGTGGGTCAGACCTCCCTTGATCCCCAAGTGATTGAAGGTTGGTTAGGGCCCATGGTGTTGCAGCATCCCATGATCTATCTCGCGGTCGGGGAAACCACTCTTGCGGCGGCGCAGCAAAATGACGCCAAGCACCGCAAAACCTATGAGGAGTTTTCGCCGGTGAATCACGTCGACGCCCAAGACCCCCCTCTGTTTATGACCTGCAGCGCAGAGATGGGTTTTCCTGCACGAGATGCTGGGCATGGCATTCATCACCCGATTTTCGGGGTCAAGCTGAAGAAGAAATCAGACCAGGTGGGACACGAGTGCCATCTGGTGATACCGGGCTATTCAAAGTCCGAACAGTATTCCGACGCCCAAGCGTTTCTGTTTGCAAAGTTGCTAGAAAAATAGGGGGCATCGGGAAGTTAGGAGCAGGCAACGATTTTTGACAATTTTGGGTTCGGTTTGGGCTTGGACCTGGCGGGTGGCACGGAGTGCGAAAAACCGCTGCTCAGTCACGTTCCCCGCGAACACAGGCCTGATCTGTCCATCGTCTGCCGTTCTCGACTTCCCCCGGGGTGGCCGTAAGACTCTTGTGCAGAACTTGTATGTCGGAATCTGAACCCACGACGCCTCCCGCCCCGGCAGACTTCATCCGCGATATTGTCGCGGAGGATCTGCAGTCCGGGAAGCACCCGCTCAGCGTCACCCGCTTTCCGCCGGAGCCCAACGGCTACCTGCACATCGGCCATGCGAAATCCATTTGCCTCAACTTCGGCATCGCCCGGGAGACGCACGGACGCTGTAACCTGCGGATGGATGACACCAATCCCACCAAGGAAGAGGTCGAGTACGTCGAGTCCATCCAGGCCGATGTCGATTGGCTCATTGGCGGTTGGGCCGACGACCGCCTGGGCCGCAAGGTGCCCGGCGATGTCAGCGGGTCCGCGGTGCTGCCCTCGGAGGCCTCGGGCCGTACGCTCGAGCCGTTCTTCGCCTCCGATTATTTCGAGCAAATGCTCGCATTGGCGGTGGAACTCATCCGCCGCGGCAAGGCCTACGTGTGCGACTTGAACCCGGAAGAGATGTCTGAGTACCGGGGTGTGCCCGAGCGGCCCGGCAAGCCCAGCCCGTGGCGTGAGCGCTCCGTGGAGGAGAACCTCGATTTGTTCGAGCGCATGCGGAAGGGCGAGTTCCCGGACGGCACCCGCACGCTGCGGTCGCGCATCGATATGGCGTCGCCGAACATCCATTTGCGTGACCCGGCCCTGTACCGCATCCGCCATGCCACGCACCACCGGACTGGCGACCGTTGGTGCCTGTACCCGATGTACGATTACGCCCATCCGATCAGCGATTATTTGGAGGGCATCACCCATTCCATTTGCACGCTGGAGTTCGAGATTCACCGGCCGTTCTACGATTGGGTGCTTCAGTCGCTCAACCTCCCGCGCACGCTGCCCCGCCAGATCGAGTTCGCCCGTCTGAGCCTCGGGTACACGGTGATGAGCAAGCGCAAGCTGCTGTTGCTTGTCGAAGAAGGCTTGGTCAGCGGCTGGGATGACCCGCGCATGCCGACCTTGAGCGGACTGCGTCGTCGGGGCGTTCGGCCCGAGGCGTTGCGCGCCTTCGCCGCCGCCATCGGCGTGACCAAGTACAACGGCCTCACCGAGGTGTCGGTGTTCGAGAGCTGTATCCGCGATGACCTGAACCTCGTGGCCTTGCGACGGTTGGCCGTGCTTCGGCCCATCAAGGTGGTGTTGACCAATATCGCCGAGGGCGAAACTCACTGGTTCGATGCGGTGAACAACCCGTCCAATCCTGAGTTGGGCACACGCAAGATCGCCTTTACCCGCGAGCTGTGGATCGACTCCGACGACTTCATGGAAGTGCCGCCGCCCAAGTATTTCCGGCTGCGTCCGGGTGGCGAGGTCCGGCTCAAGTACGCCTGCATCATCCGCTGTGACGAAGTTGTCAAAGATGCCGCTGGTGAGGTCGTCGAACTGCGTTGCACCGCCGATCTCGAGACCCGCAGCGGCGGAGCCAACGCCGCCAAGAAGGTCAAGGGGACCATCCATTGGGTGAGTGCCGCCCATGCCATTCGGGCCGAGGTGCGCCTGTACGACCGGTTGTTCACCGAAGAGGCTCCGGAGGCCGACGGGCGGGATTTCAAGTCGGTCCTCAACCCGGAGAGCGCTCACACCATCACCGCCTTGCTGGAGCCGACCTTGGCTGAAGCGCGCCAAACCGACCGCTTTCAGTTCGAGCGCGTGGGATATTTCACTCTCGATGTGCCGTATTCCCCGACGGGCGTTGCTCCCACCTCGGTGCCCCTGATCTTTAACCGGACTCTGGGACTCAAGGACAGTTGGGCCAAGGAAATGGCCAAGAAGTAGCCGCTCCGTTCACTCCGTTGCCTGCATCCATGGATTCGGATCTTACATCGTCCAAAGCTTGGGAACTCCTGCGGCGAAGCCTGTCGCGGGATCGCCTAGCCCATGGGTATCTCTTTACTGGCGATGACCTGGATTCGCTCGAGGTGGGGGCGGAGGCGTTGGCCCAGACGTTGAACTGCTCCGCGCCTCCGGAACGATCTCCGGGCGGCACCCCCATGGCTCCCTGTGGCCAGTGCCCCAACTGCCATCGGATCGCCGCGCGCAATCATGCCGACGTCACCTGGGTGCGTCCGGAGAGCAAGTCCCGCCAAATCAGAGCCGACCAGACGCGCGAGATCGTCCGCATAATCACTCTCAAACCCATGCAAGGGTTTCATAAGATGGTGATCTTTGCAGGGGCTGATCGCATGAATACGCAGGCGGCCAATATCTTTCTTAAGACCCTGGAGGAGCCGCCGGCCGGTTCCGTGTTGATTCTCCTGACCACCGAGCCGAGCCGGTTGCTGGAGACCATCCTTTCCCGATGCCAACGGGTTAGCTTCGGTGTGAGGCCCTTTCGAGTGGGTGATGAGGTCGGTCGATGGGTCACCGATTTTGCGCGTAAATCCGCACCGGGTTCGACCGGGGTCCTCGCTCGCTATCAACTCTTGGGCACCTTGCTCGAATCGCTGACGGCGGCGCGCGAGGTGATCGAAGAGCAATTGACCGCGACCTCGCCGCTAGCCAAGTACCCGGATGCCACACCGGTCCAAAAGGAGCAGTGGGAGGAAGCCCTGACCGCGGCCATCGAGGCCGAGTACCGTCGGCGTCGCGGAGAATACTTGGCGGGTCTCCAGGCCTGGCTGCGCGACGTGTGGCTGCGGGTTTGCGGGGTCACGGGCGAATCGGCCTTCTTCCCCACGCTGGAATCCGCCACGGAGGCTGTGGCTGCCCGCCTCAAGGTAGCCCAGGCGCAAAATAATACCCAGCGACTCCTCCACACCAATGTTCAGGAGGCCTTGGCCCTGGAAGTCGGTCTACTGAGGTTGACCTTGTGAATGGCCCCGCATCTCCCACCCGTTCTTCCAGTCCGGAGGCCCTGCGTTTCTTTGCCCTGATTTTCGGCGCGTTCTTGGGGCTTTGCATTTTGAAGTGGGGCAACCCCGTCATTCTCGATGCGCAAATCCCCATGCCCCGCGATGCGGCGGAGTGGCTTCAGCAGCCGTGGCCGTCGCGCCTAGCCCCGCCGTTCCTAATGGTGCTGGTCGTGGTCGGAGTGATGACTTCCAAGCCGATGGAGTCGCTCCGGGGTCGCCACATTCCAGCACTTCTGCTCATTTTGCCTGCCATCTGGATGTCGTGGCAGTCGTTGGCGGCGGGGCGTTCGGTGGATCCGGTGCTCACCGGGTTGACGCTCCCTCAACTGGCCGGTTGCCTGGCCTGCTACAGCCTGGGGTTTCTGGTGTTGGGTCCGGCGCTGCGCAGCGGTTGGCTCTGGGTCGGACTCATCGCGGGTTTCGGTCTCTGCCTCAACAGGGCCGCCCAACAGCACCTCTTTGAATTGCGCCAAGACTATCAAGTGTTGCTCGAAGGGCAGGCGACGGGTTGGACCAATTTCACGGCGTCGTCGTTGGCGGAGATGAGGGACAATCTTCTGCTCATTCAGACCAACGGCGTGGAGATAGCCAATCCGGTCATCCTCGACAAGATGCGGCGGGCACGGGTGAACGGGACGATGGTTTATCCGAATGCGTTGGCTGGAATGATCCTGTTGCTCTTGCCGGCGTCCTTGGCGGTGCTGGCAACGGTCAGCGCCACCCTGAAGACCTCGGTCCGGCGTTTGGTGGTGGGAAGCTTTGCTGTGCTCGGCCTCCTGACTTTGTATTGGACGGGTTCCAAGGCCGGTTGGTTGGTGGCGATCGGAGTCGGTGCGGTCGCACTGCTCTTGCGGCCGGGTTCGGCTCGAATTAAGGCGGCTTGGGTGGCTCTATTATTGGCCGGAGGACTGGGGCTTTTTGGACTTCGCTTTGCTGGCTACTTTGCCAAAGGGGCGACCAGTGCTGTGGCTCGAACTGATTATTGGAAAGCCGCTGTGCAGAATACCTGGGAGCATCCGCTCTGGGGTAGTGGACCGGGAACGTTCCAGCGACCTTACGCCCGCCTGAAGGCTCCGGAATCGGAGATGGCCCGGTTGGTTCACAACGATTTCCTGGAGCAGGCGAGCGACTCCGGATTGCCCGGATTCGCCCTCTATACGGCTTGGATCGGGGGGCTGCTTTGGACCTTGGGTCGGCGGATCACCCGTGAAAAAGACCTTGGGGCTCAGCCCCTGGAACCATCGCCCGCGGGTGCGGCGCAACCTTCGGTTGCCGGGTGGCCGGTATGGCCGGAGGTAGACCGCCAGCGCCTGGAGTTGGCGGTGTTCATTGGCCTCCTCGGATGGTTCACCCATGGATTGGCTGAGTTCGGACTCTACATCCCCGCCTCGGCATGGACTGCGTTCACCTTGGCAGGCGCTCTGCTTGCTGGCGTGATGCCGCGGCGCTGAAGCGGATTGGTCGGAACTGTCAGCGGTATTTCTGGTTCTCCGCGTACCACGCCACCGCCGCCATAAAGGCCACTACTGCTAGCACGGCGAAGAAGATTTTGAGGACGCTGTAGGGTCGGCCGCCGGCGATTGCTCCGGTGTAGCCGTTGATCACCACCTGGTAGCTCTTGCGTCCGTAGTCGTAGGTCAGCAGCCAGACGGGCACGAGGATGTGCTTGAAGGTCTGCCCGCTCCACTGGATCGAGACCTGCAAATTCATGTGCGTGTCTCCGGGAACCTCGCGAGCGCAGAGCGAGCGAACTTGATCGGCCATGTCTTGGCGTGCAGCGGTCGCGGCCCCCACGAGGTCGATTTGATAGCGCTCGACAGTCCAACCGGCGACGAACCCATCGTGATACGGTACCAGTTCAGCGGTGGGGAACGGTTCAATTTTGCGCAGGAGGTCCGACTTCACTCCCTTCGATCCCGGCACGAGTTCATCGTCGAAAAAGTGCGCTAAGGAGCCGGAGCTCGTGACCCAACGCGTGTGGCGGACCTGACGGGTCTGGGTGCGTCCGTTGGAGTCGGTGTAGGATTCGGTTGTGTAATAGTAATAGCCGCTCAGAGCAGTCCAATGAGCCGCCGCGTGCGCATCGAACGTCCAATAGGGCAGGTACACGCCGTGGACCGTGTCGGTGAGGGCCCGTTGACCGAGGTTCGATGGTGCAAACCAACGTTCCGAGTACCACTTGCGGATGCTCTCCCGGATCTGGCTCTCGGCGATGCGCAAGGGCAGCAGACTTTCAGGCCGAATGGATTGCTGGAGTTCTTGATAGGGGACCAGCGCTGAAGAACCGCAGAAGTCGCAGCGCTTGCCCGCCTGTTCGGCCTCGAAGACCGAGATGGCGTTGCAGCTTTGGCACCGCACGGAGCTGGCCTTAGCACTCCAGCCGCGCGCGGAGTCGGGAAGTTGTTCGAGTGCCTCGGCCAGATCGTGCTCGCGGATTGGATTATTCTGGACCAGCGATTCGGGGTGTTCGCTGGCAGGGGTCGCACAGTAGGCGCAGACAAGGGTCTTGGTCGACGGATCCCAGGTGGTTTCTCCGCCGCAGGCCGGGCAGTAGAACTTGCCTTGGGCTTGACGCTCAGAGGTCGGAGGGACCGGAGGCATCGGTATCGGTGGTGGGACGGAGTCGGGAGTCACAGGGAGTCGTCGATCAGGGGTCCCGGTTGTGAAGGCCTATTTCGGATGAGAGGCCAACCATCCACGGATGGCCGCCGCCTGAGGGTGACTGGGTTCGAGGGCCAACACGAACTCGTAGTGGGTCCGGGCTTTGGCCGGGTCGTCCAATTCTCCGGCGTACAGGCCCGCGGCGGCCAGATGGAGCGCCGTCTCGGTGGGTTTGGCGGCGAGGAACAGTTCGATTTGTTCGGCGGCGTCCTGGGGATGGCCGGCTTGCTTCAGGGCCACGGCGAAACTGCGACGCGACTCCGAGTCGGCGGGGCGGAGGAGCAGGGCCTGCTCACAGGCGACGAGAGCGAGATTCACATCTCCCTGGTCCAGGGCGACTAGGGCGAGGTTGTGATAGGCCTCGTGGAAAGACGGGTCGATCTCGGTGGCTCGGCGATACTGAGCGGCGGCGTTAATGAGGTCTCGGCGTTGATGGGCGCCGATGCCTTGCTGGAAGTGCGGTTCGGCCGCGGTGCGATTGCCCGCAGGCAGCAGGCCTACCGCACGTCGGACGTAGCGGGGCGGGGCGGGGCGTCGGACCTGAGCGATTTCGGTGCGGGCCGCCGGCTTGGACGGAGCCTCTAAGACGGTCGGTTGAGGCGTCGCCACGCGGGCAGTGGGGGCGGTGAGCGGGGTGGCCTTCTTGGGTGAGGCCGGTGCCGATGCCGGGGCGGGTGGCTTTGCGGTCGGAGTTGCCGGTGCATTCGTGTCGGCCTCCTTGCGAAACCACTGCACGGGGTTGGCCCATTTGCCCGGGGTCACGCGTTGCCACAGCGAGCGCTTGGCGGGGGGGTTGGCGTCGTCGGTCTCCAGCGCAGTGGGGGTGGTCTTGCCCTCGGCGGCGCTGGGAGAGGTGATCGCGGGGGCTGCAAGCTCGGTGGGCTTCTGAGGCGCAGGCGCTGCGCCCCCTGTGGGAACGGCGACCACCGGTTTGGCGGCGGGTTTGGCCACGGGTTCGTCTTGGGCCGGACGCAGAGGTGGATCTTCCTGCACGTTGACGACCTGAAGCGGAGGCGGAGGAATAATTTGCGGAGGGGCGACTGGCTTGGCGGCCGGAGGCTCAGTCGTGCGGGCCGGGCTCGCCGGAAGTGTCGTCGTCGCCAGGGGTCGCGGGGCTTCAGTCACGGCCACGGCATTGGTCCGCTGGGTGGGTGCCACCGGGGCGGTCGGTCGGCCGGGTCTCTGCGGAACGAACGGCGTCGGCGCATTGGTGCTGACCAGCGCGGTGGGCGGAGTCGCCGGGGTTTCCCACTGGCGGATCAACTCCTGCACGGGGGCGCTTTGTGGGGAGCCCGAGTTGACCGCAAGCCAGCGGCGATATTGGGCCGCCGCGGACCGTCGATCCCCTTGAAGCTGATGGGCGACACCCAGGTTGTAGAGCGGAGTGGTGGCGGCCGGGTCGAGGCTGAGCGCGTATTGGAAGCAATTGACGGCATCCTTGAAGCGCCGTTTCCGCAGACTCAGCAGGCCCCGGGTGTTCCAACCGTCGGCGCTAATAGCCCCAGTTGGTTGGATGGTGGCGAAGGAACGCTCAGCATCGTCCCAACGACCGGACTGGAACTGCAATTGGGCGAGAACTTCCCAGACAGCCGCGTCTGTGGGGTGGGCCACCAAGTAGGCCCGCAAGCCCTTCTCGGCTTCCAGCAGCTCACCGCGCTCGAGGTAGGTGATGGCCAGATTGTAGGTGGCCTCGATCCGATTACGGTCGACCTCTAGCGCTCGCAAATAGGCCCGCCGGGCCTCGTTGGTCTTGCCGCTGGCGTGGTAGGCAAGCCCCAGGTGATTGAGAGCCGGGGCATTTTGCGGAAGATCCAAGGCGGACCGCTCGAGCAATGGAATGGCCTCGGTTGACTTGCCAATCTGGAGCAGACGATCTCCCTCGATCAACGCCCGTTCTCCCGAGGGACTGCATCCGGCCATAATCAGGCTCAATGTGACCATCGAAGCCTTGCCGAGGGAACCGGGTGAGGGGTGTCGTTTCGGGTTCCCGTGGGCGTTCATCCGTGGAGCTGGAGAGAAGCGATGTTTGGCTGAGGCGTGATCCGTGTCATCGGAGACGTCGATCGTGGTGGGCGCGACAGGACTTGAACCTGCACAGCTTTCGCCAATGGATCCTAAGTCCATCGTGTCTGCCAATTCCACCACGCGCCCAACGCCGACGTCGGCACTCCGCTGCAGGAGTGCGTTCCCCCATTGCTAGGCCGCCAGCCGTGTTTTGGCAAACACAGGCTCTGGCCTAAATCACTATTTCTTGAGGAGAGCGTACTCCATGGAGTCCACCAGCGCCTCCAGCGAAGCGGTGATAATATTCTCGCTCACGCCCACCGTACCCCACTCGCGCTTGCCATCGGTGCTCTGGATGAGCACGCGGGTCTTGGCTCCGGTTCCGGCGACGCCGTCAAGGATCCGCACCTTGTAATCGGTCAGGGTCAGCGTCCGGATTTTGGGGAACGACTTGGCCAGCGCCGAGCGCAGAGCCCCATCCAGGGCATTCACCGGGCCATCACCTTCGGCCACCGTGTGATGGACTTGATTGCCCACCCGCACTTTGACGGTGGCTTCACACACCGACTGCGGACCGTTGGCCCGCATCGAGACATGGTAGCCGTCGACGTTGAAGAGAAGTTCCGGATTATGGTCGAGCACCCCGCGGATGAGCAGCGCCAAGGACGCCTCGGCCGCCTCGTATTCGTACCCGGCGTTTTCCCGGTCCTTGATCTTGGAGGTGATGGCCTGAGTCTCAGGTTGGCTCGCGGTCAGCTTGAAGCCCAGTTCGGCGGCCTTCACCAAGATGTTGGTGCGTCCGGACATGTCACTGACGAGCACGCGACGGTGGTTGCCCACCGACTCTGGGGTGATGTGCTCGTAGCTGCGAGCCACCCGCTCGATGGCGTGCACGTGGATGCCACCCTTGTGGGCAAAAGCGGTTTGCCCGATCCACGGTTGGCGCGGGTCATGGCGCATGTTGGCAACGCCGTCTACAAATTCGGACAACTCCTTGAGTTTGGGCAGAGACTTGGCCGGCACGCCCCGCAATCCCATCTTGAACTGCAAGATGGGGATCACGCTGGTGAGGTTGCAATTACCGGTGCGTTCACCGTAGCCATTAATTACACCCTGAATTTGGGTCGCTCCGGCCTCGAGGGCAGCGATGCCATTGGCCACGCCCAGTCCACAGTCGTTGTGGGTGTGAATACCCAGGGGAGTGTTGAGCTTGCCCTTAGCAAAGGCGGTGATGCGCGCGATCTCCGACGGCAGGCATCCGCCGTTGGTATCGCACAGGCAGATGATATCGGCACCGGCCTGCTCGGCCGCCTGCCACGTGGCCAGCGCGTACTCGGGCTCATCCTTAAAGCCGTCGAAGCTGTGCTCGGCGTCGTACACCACGGTTTTTCCGTGGTCTTTCAGGAAGCGGATCGTGTCGCCGATCATGCCGATGTTCTCATCGGGCTTGGCCCGCAGCACCTCGGTGACGTGCAGCAGCCACGTTTTGCCCACGATGGTGATCACCGGCGTCTCGGCATCGAGAAGCATGCGAATTTGCTCATCGTTCTCGACCGCCACGCCCTTGCGGCGAGTGAAGCCGAAGCTGGCGATGCGAGCGTTCTTCCACTTGCGGCGCGCGGCCTGCTTGAAGAACTCCAGGTCCTTCGGATTGGAGCCCGGCCAGCCGCCCTCGATATAATGAACCCCGAACTGATCGAGCCGCTCCGCGATCCGCAGCTTGTCGGAGAGCGAGAAATTGATGCCCTCGCCCTGGGAACCATCCCGGAGCGTGGTGTCGTAGATTTCGATCTGCTTTGGCTTCATGAATGAGATCTCTGTCGTGGTGTCGTGGAGTACGGCGTGAGGGGAATATCAAAAAACCCCGTTCCGGCATGCGGAACGGGGCTTCTTCCCAGGCGTTCAACAGTACCGGCTCTCTGATCGTCCCGGAATCTTCCGGATTCCGATCTTCTCGATCTGCCCGATCAATCCGATTGCCTGAATGGAGAGGTTGAAACGCATGGCACTTCGACCCTCAACAAATGCCAGACCCCGCCCCGCCACGCAAGGCGCGGATTTCGAGGAAGGCGCTGGGTACGGGTTGCGGTTGCGGTCGGAACCCGGGTTGCGGGATCGCCAGCCCAGGGCGGGGTAGGGTTGGCCGCCCGAAGATCGGTGCTCGCGGAAAACCTGCGTGCCGTGCGCCGAACAGTAAACCCGAATCGGGACCGCGACGAGCCGGAGATGCTGGAGATGCAGGCGATGTTGGAGATGTTGGAGATGTTGGACCGCCATGGATCCCGGACTGGGACTCTCTTCGCCAGCAGTCCCGGCCTAACGCTTTTCCGCGCCAGCGCGCTGCCGGTGAAGGGTCTGAAACTGGTGGTAGAAAAGCGCCGATTGTGCGGCGACCTCAGCCCCGAGTTGGCCTTCGCGGTCCTGCAAAAGACCCCGCCCGATGCGTTGTGGACCCACGACCCGCCCCAAGGCATAACGACAATCTACAGCCCCTTCGCGGGAACAATTTTTTTAGAATTGCACTACGTGAAATCTTTGAAGAACTCCGCAGGTCCCCTGTCGGTGCGAAAAAATTAATTAACGCTCCAGAAGACGCTGCCAGAACAGGGGGTAGATGCCCAAAAATGGCCAATAATCGCGTATTTTGCATAAGGCTACTTTGTTAATTAAAAAACAAAAAATTATTAAAAAATTGACCTCAATAAATGCTTACTGCACAAATCAAGTAGATCCGATGAGAAATCAACCACACCCTTGGAATCTGCGCCGAATTTTCGGTCGGCAGTTTGTGGGGTGTGTTGGTCGCCCGTCGCGGCCCGAAGCAGGCATCGCCACCCGGATAATCCCCGCCCAATCCTCGGGCAGGGTCTGTCGCCGGCTGAGTAACGCCGACTTGGCGACTTGCCGACTTGGCGACTTGGCGACTTGCCGACTTGCCGACTTGCCGACTTGCCGACTAGCCGACTAGCCGACTAGCCGACTTGCCGACTTGCCGACTTGCCGACTTGCGTACTTGACTCCAGCCGCAGCTCAGATGTTCCCACCACCTTCAACTCCACGGTCAGGAATTGCTACGCAAGCTTTTTCTACAAACCACGCCTCCCCTCTAAAGGCCCAGCAATTGTACGAACGTCATCTCCGGCGTTACCGCTCAGCGTCATCTTCCAATAGCCGCCCCCTTTCCCACTGTAAGTACAGAGAAACTTAAATATTTTTTTAAAATGAAACTCAAATCGTTTGCTCTATCTTTGATGGTAGCATCTTCTCAGCTACTGCTTGGTGTTTATCAAACTCAACTAAAAGCTGGGGAATGCTATCTTACTGTTACCAAGTACCCTCTTGATACTTTTTGTAAAGATAATTGTACTGATGGGAGTGGGAGCTGTTTTTCGAGCTATCAAAAAAAGTATCGTGATAATGTCCAAATTACGAGTTGCTTGCCTTACCAACCGAGCGGATTTATCAACTGTGAGCCCGGGAAAGAAGAGGTTGTTGGAACAAAATGGAAATGCAGTACAGAAGTCAATACAAAGGGCCTTGTATTGTGTATCACTGCTGCTGCAGGAACCAGTATAGCAATTTATGCTGCAGCAATAGCTACCGGAGGAACGGTAGTTCTTTTGGGTATGACCGAAGTACAGTTGTTGGGTCTCGGTGGTGGTGCTTTAACAGGTATTGCTTCTTATTTGGGTTGTGACTATTGTTCAACGCACAATTGTGTTGTAAACAAGTTCGATCCTGGAGAAGATCTAAAAGCGGTGGTGTCTGTCAAGACAGAGGGTCAATGTCCGATACCGAAGGGCTAACCTAGCTTTCAATGAAAAAATGTATTTTATATTTGTGCTTTTTTATTAAGATAAATGGATATTCGGATGCTGGATTTGATTCATTGTCGACTGCGGTTAACTCTCCGTTCCCCGATCTGATTCAAATGGATCTTCAGGTTTTTAGGTCAAATAGACCTGAGCAGGTAAAGCCATTTATCGAAGAAGTGTCAGGTTTGATTTCACAAACAAGCTCTTATCAAGTCTGGAGTAATGCGGTTGAAAAAGTGACTCGGGATGTAATATTACGAAACGAAAAAATTTCACGATGTGTTTTGAATTATCGATTCCAGAAAAGTGGTTTAAATGTAAGGATTGACTCTATTGAAGATTTGAGTGGGAGAAAGGAAGAACCGAGTAGCTTGGACTTCCCGACTCAGATTCATCTTCGCCGCCGAAAATCTGCCCAATCACCTGTAGAAAGATACTCACTTAGTCCCTATGTCAAAGCTGCAAGAATTTCCAACAGGGACTCCGGCATTCCGTTCGACTGGGTCGAAGGTTGGTTGGAGCCCCCTCCATCAATAAAAGTTATCGCAGCGTTGTGTTTGAAAAGTCCCTCAGAGTTTAATTTTGGCAAAAAGAATGATTATGGAAGATTGCAGTTGTATGAAATAAGGATTAACAGTTCTTCTTCAGTTCGACCACTACTCCAAGTAGTTTATGATTCAGCGACGTCAAAATGGTTGGGGGTTTTTCTACTGAATCCGAATGGTGGTGTGACTAGTGCTGCGGTCGCGTCCGTTGGTTTGGGTGGATTTGCATCTGAAAATATTTTTATTCAATTCGATAAATATCCGATTGGTGATAAGGGTGAGATCGGTGGTAGTGCCGTGGTTGTGAAAAACATTTCGCTTGATACTGTTGATCCTGTGCGGTTTGACCCAGTGATCCCATCGGATTGGTTGGTCGTTGATGAACGATCCGGCAAGGCGACTCAAAACGGTGTAATTGTTGGCAATGTGGGGCCGGTAGATGAGGTTAGGCAACCCGATTCGCTCGTACCCACTAAGCGGTTGTTGATGCGATCGATCATCCTTTTAGGATTTGTGGTGTTACCGATTTTGATTTTCTTTGCTGTTAGAAAACACAGTATTTAATGGTCTCTCCTTGAATCGTCACTAAGTCAAAGTGCTGAAGAGGTCCGCGGGCCACCGATAGGTAAAGCTGAATACTTTTTGAGGGATTCGACCGAATCCAATTTAAAAATGGTTATACCGCTGGGCTCGCATTGTACGGCAGCGGTAAGGAGATCAGGAACGGGGTCAGGGAACGATTCCCGAATTCGGTGCTGGCGGGTTTTCTCCACCCATGGAGTATGCCATTGCGGCGAATCGCGTTTGCAGGAGTGACAGTAGGGTTCCGCGGCAAAACGTGGCTTTAATGCGACCGTTCTTGATGACTCTCGGAAACTGCAGCAAACATTTCGGTTTCCGAATTATCTGTGTTTCGGGCATGGACTGGCTTCAGAACACTTGTACGCGACGCTGTCAGCACGGTCCATGAAACCTTCCCCACGTGCCAGCCAAGAGCTTTGACCAAACAATTCAGCAGGTAGATCAAGGGCCTTCAATAGACGTATCCAAGATCGGACATCCTTCCTTGAACGCGTTGCTGGCTTCGTTGCCGAAAGCTAATCGGCCAAGAACCAGAAGGGCCGTGTGTGGGAGCATGAGCCCGAGCTTGGCCCGATTGGAGCTAACAGCGGGCTGAACTGCCACGGCCACCGTAATGGTAACCCGAAGCGCGGACATCAGGTCGGGCCGAGGCATGGCGTGCCTCCTATGGTAAAAGGGTCAGTTCTTGATATTGGTTACTCCCCGCCCAGCTCCCTCCGGCGATACAAGAGATGGTTCAGATAACTGCGCGTGCCCATCGCCAGACGCTCAGCGATCCACCCCACCGTCATCGTCGTCTCCGCCCGCAAGCTCGCCGCAAAGCCACCTTCACTGAATCCCCCTTGGACCGAGTTTTGAGATCAGCTTCCTGCCACCGCCCCAGCTTCAACTCCTCCGCGATGAGCAGATCCATTACGGCAGTGACATGAAGGCTTACGACACGCTCCCGCAAAAAGCCGTGGACTCCCTCGCCACCACCTCCCGCAAACGCTCCGCCTCCGGTTTCCAATCCGGACGGGGCTTCGTCTTGCCGGATGCGAAGGAACAGGTCAACGAGAAGACCTACCTCGAACTCGTCACTTGGCTCGTCATTAAAGACGGGAAGACGGATTGACGGGAATCCGTCTTTCTATATTTTAAGTCCATGAAAACGACCATAGACATCCCGGAAGCGCTTTACAAAAAAGTTAAAATACGTGCCATTGAACGCGGCCAGACCCTCAAACAAATCGTTCTGACGTCCTTGGAAAAAAATCTGACCGATCCGGCCACGGCTACGGCTACTGTTCCTTATTTCGCTCGGCGTAAGTTGACGCCGGAGTTCGCCGCAGCGGAAGAATCTGGTCTAAATAAGCTGACGCCAGGCACCGGTTCAATCGAGGACATCATCGCAGACATCAAGGATGACGTCTTGCTATGATTTACTGCGACACCAGCTATCTGGTGCGGCTTTACCTTGCTGAGCCCGGTCACGAAGCGGTTCGTGAGCTTTGCTATAAGGATCAAGTTGCATCCGCAGGGCACGCATTGGTGGAGGTTCCTGCAGCATTACATCGAGCTTTTCGGGAGGGGCGGCTAGCCTCGGCCATCTTTCAAGCTTGTGTGGAGCAGTTTCAAAATGACTGCGCCGCCGAGGCATATCTTTGGCTCCCAGTTGAAGCGGCTCTCGTCGCTTCGATGGCTGGACGGTATGCCAAACTTCCGCAAACCGCCTTCCTCCGCGCCGCCGACGCCCTCCACCTTGCCTGTGCGGCTGAGCACGGTTTTACCGAGGTTTATTCCAACGATCGCCACTTCCTCGCCGCCGCTTCGCTTTTTGGACTAAAGGGAATCAATATCATCACCTCCTGAACACAATGCCCACCCAAGCACTCGACAGCTTCCTCCTGCGATACAAGAGATGGTTCAGATAACCGCGCGTGCCCATCGCCAGACGCTCGGCGATCCACCCCACCGTCATCTTCGTCTCCGCCCCCATCCGCTCGCTCATTTGCGTCAGCAACTCCTCCCGAAACTTCTCCTCGCCTAGACACCAGCCGCGCCGAATCGGCTTGAACTCTTCGCCTTCCTCCAACCCGCGCCGTTCCTCCAACGCCTGCTCAAGCCGTTGCCGCCCCGCCGGACTGTCCTCGGGGATGCCCCACTCGCCCAGCAACCGATCCACCCGCAACCACGCCGGACGTTTCGAGGGCGCGAGCAAGTTCACCGGCCAACTGCTCCAGGCAAAACTTTGCAAGGGCGCATCCGCCACCACCAATTTTGCTCGCGCCGGATTCAAGTGGACGTAATCGCCCACGCTCTTGAGATAACCGCTGCCCGATCCGTCCACGATCAGCGACTTG
>JAPLUF010000380.1 GCA_026397755.1 Verrucomicrobiota bacterium | reverse complement strand
GCGCCTGCCAGTTGGGCATTACCTTGGCGAGCCTCGCTTTGGGATGGGTGGCCGAGCCGGTCTTTGCCGCGCTCTTAGAACCGGTGTTTGGCTGGTTTCAAATTGAGTCCGCCCAATTGCGTCACCTGCTTTCGGCCTCGGTGGGCATCATGGCGGTGACCTTTTTCCATGTCGTGGTGGGAGAGCAGGCCCCCAAATTCATCGCCATTAAACGCCCTCTGCCCGCGTCGCTCTGGGTGGCCTATCCGCTGCACTGGTTCTACGTGGTGACCTATCCCTTGATTTGGGTCCTGAACTGGACGTCGCTCTGGGTATTGCAACGATTAGGCATCGAGACCTCGGGTCATGGTGAGGTGCATTCTGAGGATGAGCTTCGATTGATGCTGGGTTCCACGTTGGCCGCCGGCGGGAGTTCGGTCTTGGCCCGTGAAATTGTTCAAAACTCCCTCGACCTAGGAAGACGGCGGGTGCGGGAAGTGATGCGACCTCGGCGGGAGATTGTGGCCCTAGACATTCGACGTCCCATCGCCGAATGCCTCCGCTTGGCCGACGAGACTCGGTATTCTCGTTTTCCATTGAGCGATGGAGGAGATCTCGACCGTTTGGTGGGCGTGGTGCACGTCAAGGACATCTACCTGCGGCGAGGTGCGGGAGGGTTGGCTTCAGATCTGCAAGCCAGTTCCAAGCCGGTCATCTATGTCCCGGAGACCGCTCGCTTGGACCGGTTGCTGCAACTCTTTCTGGACCGTCGCCTTCATCTGGCGGTGGTGGTGGATGAATACGGCAGCACCACCGGCATGGTGACTTTGGAGAACGTTCTCGAGGAACTGGTGGGTCAGATCCAAGATGAGTTCGACCAAGAAAAGCCGCGCATCGAGGTGTTGGGCGATGGCCAATGGCGATTGGACGGGGCGCTTCCTCTCTTTGAGCTATCGGAGTTAGTTGAGGAATCCGTGGAGGCCTCGGAGGTTCATACGGTCGGTGGTTGGATGACCGAACAACTGGGCGGCTTTGCTAAGATTGGCGATTCGGTGGCTCTCGGTAGCCATCAGTTGACGGTGTGCGAGTTGGATGGAATGCGGGTTTCGCGGGTTCTTTTGGTCCACACGAAGACACCGGTCTCCATAGATCACTGAACCTGGCGTCGTGCGGTCCGCAGGGTTCCGTAGATTCCCAGCATCGCGGCGAGCCCCAGCGTGCCAGCCCAGGCGGCTTCGACATAATGCTGGGTGGCCACCCCGGCGATGAGTTGAGTCAGGGTCAGAATGAGCCACAAGCCGGCGGGAAACAGGTTCGGCACCTCGGGAATGGGCTTTTTCACCAAAAGCCACACACTGGCAGCCAGGAGAGCGATTCCAGTACCCATCCACTGGAGTCCGAGTCCTGGCATTGAGATGGGAAGGCCGACGAGGGCCTGCGAGAGCCCTATGGACGCTCCGGACAACACGGTCGTTCCAATGAGAACGCCCACGCCATAACCGGAGCGACTGCGCCAGGGTCGGAGCAAGTAGCGGGTGAGCCCACGGCTCGCCAAAAGGTGGCTGAACCAGATGAGGAGATTGAGTTTCAAGGCCGCTGGAGAGCGGGATCCCAGAAGGGCTGTCATGATGGTTCCCACCAATGAAATCAGGCCGGCGGCCGCGACGGTGTTCTGGGTGGGCAACCAGCGGTGGGTTTCCAGGGCGATGGCCAGAGTGAATCCTCCCAAGAACCAACTGGCTCCCCGAGTGGTCACCTCTTCGGTCGAGACCCCGATCACTACGAGGCCGACGACTCCTGTCCAGCCCACGATTCGCCCCGCCCACCGCACAAAGTGGGGGATGGGTTTCAAGGGGGCTCCGGGTATTGCCATGAAGTCGGACTAGAGAACACTAGAACGCGGTTTCTGGCCACCGGAAGCAATGAGCCGTCGGTCTTGAGCGGTTTGAGCGAAAAGGGTGAGCATCGGCTTTCTTGTTCGCCGGGAGACATCGCAGTAGGATTCAACTCGTGACGCGCATCATCATCACGGGTTCTAAGGGTCGGATGGGTCAGGCACTGGTGTCGTGTGCCAAGGATCATCCGCAATTGCAGGTCGTTGCTGGGCTGGATGTCGGCGATGATCTGGCGGCGGTCCTTCCGCAGGCTGATGTGGTGATCGACTTCACGCACCATGATGCCACCGCTCAGGTGGCTGCCTTGTGTGCGGCCCACGGAAAGGCCCTGGTCATTGGCACCACGGGTCACAGCGAGGCGGAGAAGGCGGCCATCCGGTCGGCTGCGACTCAGATTCCAATGGTCTGGGCCTCGAACTACTCGACCGGGGTGAACACTCTCTTTTGGCTCACGCGAAAGGCTGCCGAAATTCTCGGGCCTTCCTTCGACCTCGAAGTGATCGAGACCCATCACCGGCTCAAGAAGGACGCGCCCAGCGGGACAGCGACCACCTTGTTGGAAATTCTGGGCGATGTCCGCAAGGTTCAGTTGGACGACGCGCTGCGCCACGGCCGGCATGGAATTGTCGGCGCACGCACGCCCTCGGAAATCGGTATCCACGCGGTGCGCGGCGGCGATGTGGTGGGAGATCACACCGTCCTCTTCGCCGCGGTGGGGGAAAGGGTGGAACTCACCCACAAGGCCAGCAGTCGCGACACGTTTGCCCAAGGAGCGCTTCGAGCATCGGATTGGGTGGTCGGCAAGGCTCCGGGTATTTACAGCATGCAAGACGTGCTGGGGTTGCACTGAGCCTATCCGCCCCAGCATTCATAGCGCTCCATCGCATGGATTTTATCCCTGTAAAGGTTGTGGTCGCTTTGGGTTCAAACCTTGGAGACTCGGAGTCCCTGATCTGGTGGGCGATGGATCGTCTGGAAGACCGTTCGAGCAGGCCTCTGCGGCGTTCCTCGCTGTGGACCAGCACTCCGGTAGACTGTCCACCGGGTTCACCGACCTTCACTAATGCGGTGGCGATCTTGGTCCCTAAAGATGGAGAAACTCCGGAGTCGCTGCTGGCGTTTCTTCAATCCGTGGAGGTCGAGGCTGGGCGTCGTCCGAAAGTGGTGCACAACGAATCCCGGCCCCTGGATTTGGACCTGATCGCCTGGGACGGTGAAACCCGCGACACGCTACAACTGGTCTTGCCTCACCCTCGGGCCCAGGTTCGACGGTTCGTGTTGCAACCCCTGGCAGAATTGGAATCTGGCTACCGTTTTTCCGGTCAGGAATCTTCGATCACTGAATCCCTTCAACGCCTCCCTCCGGACGCTCTGCTGAGAGTCTGCACGAGTGCACGATCACCCTGAACTCAGGAAGGGTAACATCAGAGGGTTGACGAGGCCGCCCGCGCGGAGAATCTGGAGCCCGTGAGACACGCTCCGATCCCGTTCGCCCTGTTTGCCCAGAACCGAAAGCGACTTCGCGCGCTGCTCCCGTCTGGGGCCATGGTCCTTCTCAATGCGAATGACGTTCTTCCCACCAATGCCGACGGTACACTCAGGATGGTGCCCAACACCGACCTGTTCTACCTCAGCGGCATCGAACAGGAAGAATCCATCTTGGTGCTCTTCCCGTCCGCCGAGGACGAGCGCATGCGGGAGATGCTGTTCTTGCGCGAGACTAGCGAAGTCATTGCCATCTGGGAGGGGCACAAGTTGACGAAGTCCCAGGCCATGGAGGTCTCTGGCATTCGATCGGTGCATTGGATGGCGGACTTTCCCCGGATTCTCCATCGGTTGATGTGCGAGGCCCAGTCGGTCTGGCTCAATACCAACGAGCACAAGCGCGCCGTGGTGGAGGTCGAGTCGCGGGATGTGCGATTTATCCGCGACCTGCGTTCCCGATATCCGCTGCACGATTTCCGTCGAGTGGCACCGCTGCTCCACACGCTCCGGGTGGTGAAGGATCCCCTGGAGGTCGACCTCATCCGCCACGCCTGCTCCATCACGAAAGCAGGGTTCGAGCGGGTGTGCCGCTTCGTGGCACCGGGCGTCAACGAGTGTGATGTGGAGGCGGAGTTCGCCCATGAATTTATCCGTCGCCGCGGTAATTTTGCCTACAATCCGATTATCGGTTCCGGCAGGAATTCGTGCGTGCTCCACTACCTCGACAACGATCAGGTTTGTCGAAGTGGGGAAGTGCTGTTGCTCGACGTGGCGGCCAGTTACGCCAATTACAACTCGGACCTGACGCGCACCATTCCCGTCAACGGTCGGTTCACGCGGCGACAACGGCAGGTCTATGACGCCGTGCTCCGGGTGTTGCGGGCCTCCATTGCCGGGCTAACCCCGGGCAAGATATGGAGCCAGTGGCAGGCGGAAGCGGAGGATCTAGTCGCCCAGGAATGTGTCGGTTTGGGCTTGTTGAAGCCGAAGGATCTGAAAGTCAAAGTCACCGATCCCTCGAAGAAGCCGGTCAAAAAGTGGTTTATGCACGGCAATGGGCATCCGATCGGCCTAGATGTCCATGACTTGGGGCACATGAATCAGCCCTTCGCCGCCGGTTGGGTAATGACGGTGGAACCCGCCATTTACATTCCGGAAGAAGACCTCGCGGTACGTCTGGAGAACGATGTTCTCATCACGGAAAATGGACCGGTCGATCTGATGGTAGACATCCCCATCGAGGCCGAGGAGATCGAGGCGATGATGCAGTGAGTTTGTTGAGGGGATTGAGATTCTATCAGCGAATTTCAGTGGAAACGCTGACTCTCCAGCTCCGGGATTAGCAACTGGAGTTCCGTCGTGGCGGCTCGGAGGAGTTCATCGATGAGGTCCCATCGGCCTGTGGATGCCTGGTTTTCCAGGCGTCCAGCAGCGGCTCCCAATCGACGGGCTCCCAAATTGTTCGCGCTGCCTTTCAGGGTGTGTGCGGCCTCCTGTACTCCAGTGGCATTCCGCCGATGGAAGGATGCAATTGCCTCCTCAAGGCGTGAGGGCGTGTCGCGCAGGAATAGATCGATGATCTCGGTGACCGGGTCGGGTTCTCCATCGAATCGAAGGGTTCGCAAGGAATCCAACAGGGAGGGATCGAGAATGGGCATCGAGTCGGAACGAGACGCTTCCGAGGTTTGTAGGCCCGGTCTCGAGGGGGCCGAGGTCGATAAAGCAGACTCTAGTGGGGACGGTTGCGGAGCTCCGACCGCTCGGTTGAGGACGCTCGGCAGTTGGTCGAGATCGAGTGGCTTGGTGAGAAATTCATCCATGCCGGCCGCTAGACATTTCTCCCGGTCACCCGCCATGGCATTGGCCGTCAGGGCTATTAAGAAGGTGGGTGGCCGGTTCCCCAACTTTCGGTCGGCCTCCAGACGGCGGATTTCGCGGGCCGTTTCGTAGCCGTCGAGTTCGGGCATTTGACAGTCGAGGAAGACCGCATCGAAAGGGCCCTGTTGCAAGGCCTGCAGCGTCTCGCGCCCATTGGAGGCGACGGCGACGCTGTGTCCGAGGCGACGGAGCTGGGTGACGGCCAGCTTCTGGTTCACGAGATTATCTTCGGCCAGCAGTAATCTCAGCGAACGGCCGGTCGGGGTGTTTGTTCTGGAAATGGAACAAGTAGGGCTGGGTCCGCTCAGGAGGCTTTCTCCGGCAGCCAGCGCTCGGAGCGCTTCCCGCAGTCGGGACTGCTTGAAGGGTTTGACCAGGTGACCGGCGATTCCCACCGTCCGCAACAAATTCGGATCCGGGCGCTGGGAGACCGCCGCTACTAGGATGATCCGCACGGATGCAATGGCAGCGATGCAGTGCACCTCGTGGGCCACCGTCAGGCCGTCCATGTCCGGTAATTGCAGGGCGATGAACGCAGCATCAAACGGGTGGCCGGCCTCGGCTGCCTGTCGCAGGGAATCAATGGCTGCGGCGGCCGTGGGCACCTGGGTGACTAAGGCTCCACAGCGACCCAATTCATGCTCAAAGGACTCGCAGGTGGCCGCATGGGCGTCAGCAATGAGTAGTTTCAGAGGGCACGGAGTGGGCGTCGAGGGGGCGTGACTGACGATCTCGAAGACCCCGGTCATGGTGAAGGTTGAACCATGACCCGGCTCACTGCTCACTTCGATGTCGCCACCCATCCGGCGGGCCAGCTCGCGGGAGATCGACAAGCCCAGACCGGTGCCGCCGAAGCGGCGGGTGGTTGAACCGTCGGCCTGGGTGAATTCCTGGAAGATTCTTCCGAGAGCGGCCGGTTCGATGCCAATCCCAGTATCTCGGACCCAGCAGGCAATCCGACAGCGTTGTCCCGGGATCTCCAGAACCTCGATGCCAACGGTGACCTCACCCTTCTGGGTGAACTTGATGGCGTTGCCGAGAAGATTGGTGAGCACCTGCCGGATGCGTCCCGGGTCTCCCCGGAGCATCGCGGGCAACTGATGATCGATCCTGGTGGCCACCTCGACTCCCTTGGCCTGGGCGATCTCGACCAGCAATTCTACGGTGTCCTCAACGATGGGTCTCAGGTCGAACTCGATGTTCTCGAAGGCGAGTTTGCCGCTCTCGATCTTTGAGAAGTCGAGAATGTCATTGAGCACCTTGAGTAAGTTCTGGGCGCTGTGGAGGACGGTGTCAGCATATTCGCGCTGCTCTGGGCTGAGAGGCGTGTCCAGAAGCAGGCGGGCGAATCCGATGATGCCATTCATCGGGGTGCGGATCTCATGCGAGGTGTTCGCCAGGAACTGGGATTTAGCGCGTGCCGATTCGATGGCGACATCCCGGGCTGCAGCCAACGCAGAATTGGCCTCGTTCAAATCCTTCTCGGCCCGCTTCCGGGCTGTGATGTCCTCCACCGTGCCCTCGTAGTACAGGAGCTCTCCTGTGGAAGGATCCCGGACGGCGCGGGCATTCTCGCTAATCCAGATCT
>JAPLUF010000043.1 GCA_026397755.1 Verrucomicrobiota bacterium | reverse complement strand
TGAGTGTCGACGATGATCCCCGGGTGTTCTTGGCGGATTGGATGACGTCGCCCAAGAACCCCTGGTTTGCCAAGGCGCTGGTCAATCGCTACTGGAAGCATTTCTTTGGGCGAGGCTTGGTCGATCCCGAGGACGACATGCGCGACACCAATCCTCCGAGTAACCCAGAATTGCTCGATGCCTTGGCCGCCCACTTTGTGGCCAGTGGGTTCGATTTGAAGGAACTGGTGCGCACCTTGACCCGCAGCACCACCTACCAGTTGAGCGCCGAGCCCAATGCCTACAACGCCAAGGATCGCCACCATTTCTCACGCTTTTATCCGCGGCGTTTGCCGGCCGAGGTCTTGCTGGATTCGGTGAACACGCTGACGGGTGGACGCAGCCAGTTCGAAGGGCTTCCGTCGGGCACGCGAGCCATCTGTCTTCCGGACAACAGTTTCAATGCTCAAAGCTATTTCCTGACCGTTTTCGGGCGGCCGGAGGGAAGCAGCGCCTGCGAATGCGAGCGCAGCATGGAAGCCTCTCTCAGCCAGAGCTTGCACTTGCTCAATTCCAAGGACATCCAGTCCCGATTGAGCGCCGACGATTCCCGCCCGGCGCGGCTCCAAACCGACACCCGGCCGGATCCGGTCAAGGTGGGTGAACTGTATCAGTTGGCCTACGCACGTTCCCCATCGGTCGATGAGGTTCAGCGGGCCACCGAATACCTGGCACGCAAGGCTGGGGCATCCAAACCAGGCAAGGATGCCGCCGAGACCGAGGCCCTCCGGGTTAAAGCGCGCCGCGAAGCCTGGGAGGATCTCAGTTGGGCACTCCTGAATACCAAGGAATTCCTCTTCAACCACTGACGCATGTCGCGGGTTTCCTGGGGTCATAAGATCACCGCTGGGTGGTTGTTAGTTGGGTGGTTGTCCATGGCGACTGCCTGGGCGCAGTTGCCACTAGCCAAACTCAACACGGTGTTTCCGCTGGGCGGCGCGGCCGGGTCTAGCGTGGAGGTGACGCTCAGTGGGTCGGATCTCGATGAGGCGGACGGTTTGATCTTCTCGGACCCGCGAGTGACCGCCACTCCCGTGCCCGGAACCACTGACCGTTTTCGGGTCCAGTTGCCGGCTGAACTCTCTGAAGACCGGATCGATCTCCGTGTTCGGGGTCGCTATGGGGTGTCCAATCCGAGGGCCTTTGCAGTAGGGGTGCCGGGAACGGAACTGCGTTGGACCCAGACTCCTCTGACACCGGCCCAGGCCTTCGAGTTGCCGTTGGAGACGGTGGTCAATGGGCGTGTGGGTGCTCAGGAGGTTCTGTGGTTTCGGTTCCAGGGCGAAGCAGGCCAGGCTTTGGGAGTTCGGGTGGAAGCCCGTGAACTGGATTCGAAGTTGGTGGCCGACCTGGCGTTGACCGATGCTTCGGGTGCCGAATTATCCCGGGTGCGTCGCCGGGAGTCGTTTCATTTTCGGCTGCCTGTCCGCGGTGTCTACCTCGTGCGATTGAATGATTCTCTCTACCGGGGTGGTGATACCCACGGTTTTAGGCTGAAGTTGACCGCGCGCCCGAGTGTGGCTTTCGCCGTGCCGCAGGTGCTGCAGGCGGGGCGTTCCCAACGGATCATCGTGTATGGGCATCGTTTGCCCAGTGGCCAAGCTTCCCGGGTCTTGGGAGCCGATGGGGAACCGATGGAGCAGCGGGAATTAGAGATCGTGGCGCCGGCCGAGCCGGCTCAGCCATCCGCCTTGGTGGGCACGCTGGGGCAACCGTCGGCGACTCCGTTGGCCTTGGGGTCCTGGCTTTGGCGGGGCTCCGACGGCGTGGTGCCGATGCAGCCGGTGCCGTTCGGCCTTACGGCACTTCCGGTGGTGGCCGGTGCTTCGACGGGACTGGTCTCCGTGACGCTGCCTTGTGAATTCTCCGCCCTGTTCCCGGCCCGAGGGCATTCGAGTGGGGTTACCTTCGAGGCAAAGAAAGGTGACGTGTTCTGGGTGGAACTGACCTCGGAACGCTGGGGGCATCCGGTCGATCCAATGGCATTCGTTCAACGGGCCAAGACCCCGGAGGCTGCCGCTAAGGCTCCGGTTTGGGTGGACGTGTTGGAGTTGGCCGATACCGAGCAAAATCTAGGCGATCGGGAGTTTCCCACCGCCCATCGGGATGCCGCTGCCCGCTGGGAGGTGCCCGAGTCCGGTCAGTATCGTATCCTCGTGCGCGATGGGTTTCGACGGAGCGATGGGACTGCACAATATCCCTACCGGCTGAGCCTTCGCCGGGAAACTCCGGATTTCCAATTGGTGGTCTTCCCGATGCCGCCGGCCCGTGCGGGTGAGGATCGCAGCATTCCTGTGCTCCCCTCGGTCCTTCGGCGCGACCAGACACTGGCTTTCCGCGTGGTTGCATTCCGCCGAGACGGCTTTCAGGGCGAGATTGAATTGAGTGCCAGCAACTTGCCTCCGGGCGTTCGGGCTTCCTCCACGCGGATTTTGGCCGCTCAAAACACGGGGATACTGCTGCTGAGCGCTTCAGCGGATGCTTCGGGCGTGGCCCCATGGCAGCTAGTCGGAAAGGCCTCGGTGGGTTCGACGATGCTGGTCAGGGTCGCATCGGTTGCCTCAGTGGTCTGGCCTGTCATCGATTACAATATTGAGAATCCAGTGGTCCGTCGGTCTCGTGGTTCGGCACTCGGCATGGTGACCCAAGAGTCGGCTCCAGTGACGATTCGAGTCGGAGCCGCCACGGGATCGGTCGATGGAGCTACTTGGAAATTCCCGCTGCAAATTGAACGGCGCGGGGAGTTTCAAGGGGCCTTTAAACTAAAGGCCGTGGGACAAACTGCGTTGGACAAGGTTTCGGAGATGAGTGTTCCGGAAAAGGCCACCAACCTGGTGGCCGAAGTGTCTCTGGGCGAGGCTCGACTCCCGTCGGGAACCCACACGCTCTGGCTGCAGGGGACCCTGATCGGGAAATACCGTCAGGCACCCGAAGCCTTGGTGTCGGCAGAGGCGGAGTTGAAGGTGGCCGAGCAGGCGTTGTCCGCCGCCAAGCCGGAAGGGAAGGCCGCCGCCGAAACCCGCAAGAAGGAAGCCGAGGCCCGTCGTAAGGCCGCTGAAGAAAAGGCCAAGCCCCGCGATCTGACCCTGGCCATTTGGTCGGAGCCTTTCAATGTGACGGTCGGTGGCGTCGCCAAGCCGGAGGTAAAACCGTGACCTCCCTTGCCAGACGTCGTTGGCGATGGTGGACCGCCTGGGCCATCACTCTCGGGTGGGCCGGGATAAATTCGGTGTCAGCCGCCGTCAATCCGATCCCTATACGCAACCCGGTCGATGGCACGAATGCCGCGGTTGGCTTCCAGAAAGACATCCTCCCGGTTTTTCAGGCAAACTGCCTTCCGTGCCATAATCAGACCCGTGCCAAGGCGGGGCTGAATTTGGAGACTGCGGCGTCACTCTTGCGCGGGGGCGACACCGGTCCTGGCGCGGTGGCCGGAAAACCGGCCGAGAGTCTGGTTCTCAAGTCCGCAGCGCATCAGGTCGAAGACTTGGTGATGCCGCCGGCGGGCAACAAATCCAATGCCCGGGATTTGACTCCCGAAGACTTGGGGATGCTTTGGCGCTGGATCGAGCAGGGTGCCAAGGCCGACCGGACCGTCGTGGTGGAACCCGCGTGGAAGCCGATTTCCCCCGAATGGAAATCCAGTTTTGCAGTGGCCCTCGATTCCGAAGGCGGCACGGTGGCGGTGGCACGGGCCAATCGGGTCAGCGTGATAGAGGTGGCCACGGGCAAAACGGTGGGGCGCTTGCAAGACCCGTCCCTCGATGGGGCCAGCCAGCGCGATGTGGTCGGAGCTCTGGCCTTCAGCCCTGACGATCAATGGCTGGCGACGGCCGGATTCCGCGAGGTGCGTTTGTGGCAGCGGCGTCCGGTGACCGTTGAGTCGATGGTGTCTATTCCTGCCAAGTCGTCTTGGGCGGCGGCTGCATTTTCGCCGGATGGAACTGCGGTGGCCTCGGTGACGGCCTCGGGAATTCTGGAAGTCCGTTCCAATCCGTGGCCGCGTGTACTGGGTACTGGGTCGCTGAAGGGTGCGTCGCCGGTCACCTCGTTTTCGACAGTCCGGCTTGGGTGGTCTCCCGATGGGCGCTGGTTGGCGGTCGTCTCCGGTCGTGAGTGGTGGAACGTCTCGATCACGAAGACGGGGCTATCGTTTTCCAAGGCGATGGCACTGCCGGTCGAACCGACGGGAATAGCCTGGGTTCCAGGAGAAGATCAATGGTGTGTGACCTACGGCTCTGCCCATGCGGCTCAGCGGTTGCGACGAACCGGTGATGGCTCGGGAAGCGGGAACTGGGTGCTCGAAGACGCACCAGGAATCCCTTCAGCGGCGAGGGTTCTGGTGGCGGACTCCGCAACCGGAGGTGCACTTTGGTTGTCGGATTCCAATGGGGTCATCCAAAAATGGACTCAAGGTTCGGCCACTCAGCGGCGGTTGTCCGCTCCGGTCCGGTCTTTGCTTTGGGATCGGTCGGGATCCAATGGGATCGCACTTCTGGCGGATGGCTCCGCGGAGACGGTCTTCCGCAATCTTTCCCTCACCAATGGGGCCCGCATGTCAGGCGATCCTCGACTTTCGGCCGAGGTGGCGCGGGAGGAGGCGGAGTTGGGGCGGAGTAAGTTGGAATTGACCGCGGCAGGAACTTGGATCCAAGAGGCCCAAACGGCGGTGACCAACGCTCAGACCGCTTTGGGTAAAGCACGTGAGAAACGTGATCTTGCTGCAAAAACGCTTTCTGAGCGGGAGAAGGAATGGTCGGACCAGAATGCTCTCGCTGCCACGGCCACTCGGGAACGGGATTCGGCTGCTGCTGAATTGACCAAGATCCAGGCGGAATCCCAGCAGGCCAGCAATTCCGTGCAGCAGGCGGCCGCCCTGGCCAAGGGATCGCCTGAATTAGCGTTGAAGGCCTTGGACGATGTGATCGCGAAGGCAGTGCTGTTGGGCCGTCGGAAGGCTGCGTTGGAGCGGGCTGAAATCGAAGTTCCGCCGCGTCGCAAGAAGGCTGAGGAGCAATTGGCCGCCGCCCAGAAAAAGGCGGGCGAGTTGAAGGGGACGCTCGACAAGGCTCGTATCGCGGCCGAAGGCACCGTGCAGGATGTCGTTCTTGCGGAGAAAAATGTCGTGACGACGACGGCTTCCGTGGCCTCGACCCTGGCTGAAAAGACGGTGGCTCAAGAGCGGGTGAGTCGATCGGAGGCCCGGATCCAGGTGCTTCAGGCTCAATGGAATCGATCCAAGTCCCAACCCTTCCAGAGTGCAGCCGTGTCCCCCTCGGGAGGGGCGCTGTTAACGGTGGGTGCCGATGGATTGTGGACCCAGTGGCATTCGGACCTCGGCAGAGCCGTGAGCACCTTTGCTGTCGGTCAAGGAGCGCCGCTGGCCTTGGTGGCTCTGAGTGAGGACGAGTTTTTGGCTGCGTTCCCGGATGGCCTCAGCCGTATCCAGACTGCACGCCCGTGGTTCCTTCGGCAGACCTTGTCGGGGACACCCCTGGCTCCCGCCTTTGCTGACCGTGTCAATGCGCTGGCCTTCAGTCCTGATGGCACCCTGTTGGCGACCGGAGGCGGTGAGCCCTCGAGGTCCGGCGAAGTTAAATTGTGGAAGCTGCCCGATGGCTCGGTCGCTCAGGATCTGGGAAGCCTGCATAGCGATGCGGTGACTTCATTGGCGTTCTCACCGCGCGGTGACCGCTTGGCCAGCGCCGGGGCCGATCGATTCGCCAGGATCACCGTGCTGACGACCAATAAACCCCGCTTCAATCTGGAGGGACACACCCACCATGTCATTGGGGTGGCTTGGACGGCCGACGGCAGTGTCTTGGCAACCGCCGGAGCCGAGGGCACGGTCAAGTTGTGGAACCCTCGCACGGGTGAGCGTCGCAAGAATATCGATGGCTTTGGTAAAGAGGTGACCGGACTTCAGGCCGCCGGTCAGGCCTTGCGATTTGTGGCTGTGAGTGGGTCGGGCAAGGGTCGCGTGTTCAAGGCCGATGGTGAGACACTTCGGGACCTTGCCGCTGTACCTGAGTACCTCCAGGCTCTCTCGGTGAGTCGCAATGGACGGTGGGTCGTGGGTACCGATGATCGCGGAATTGTTCGTGTCTGGGATGCCGAGACGGGTCAACTGAGACAGAGTTGGGAGCCGTGAACCGCAAACCCTGTGAGACTTGTTTGCGATACCTCGTCTGTGTTCGTTCAGCTTCCTTTGACCCGGCGCATCGGATCTGCATCCTTGGACTCAATTCCCCATGTACCTTGCCGAACTCACTTCGCCGCAGTTAGCCGCCTTGCCGCGCGAGACACCGATTGTCTTTCCCATTGCCGCGCTCGAGCAGCACGGGGGGCATTTGCCCGTGCTGACCGACACCCAACTTGTGGGTGAGGTCGTGCGTCGGGCCGAGGCGGCCCTTGCTAGCCAGGCGGTATTTGCTCCCGTGCTCTGGCTCGGTAATTCGGATCATCACCTCGATTTTCCGGGGACCCTTTCGGCGCCGCCTCGTCCGTATTTAGACCTGCTCGTGGGCCTTGCGGAGAATGTGCTGAGGCATGGATTTAAGCGGGTGATCTTCCTCAATGGCCACGGAGGCAATGATGTCCCGGGCCGTCAGGCGGTCTTTGAATTGCGCCAACGTCACCGGGACACGGAGGGGTTGCTGCTCCTCATGGCCACCTACTGGAGCCTGGGTGGAAGGCCCTTCGAGCGGTCCGTGGCCGGGGGGTGGGTGCAGCAGGAGATGGGGCATGCCTGTGAGTGGGAGACCTCGATGATGCTGCGATTAGATCCCGCCAAGGTGGGATCCTTCGGTTCGCTCGATCCGGTGGATGCGACGGCACCGTTTCATCCGGCCCATCGGGGTTGGGTCACCCGCGAACGGACCGCCACTGGTCACATTGGTCAGCCCGCGGCTGCGTCGCAGGAAAAAGGTGAAGTGCTCTTCGAAGTCTTCTCCGCCGATGTGGTCCGCTTGCTGGAGCGGGTCCGCCGGTGGGACGGAGTCTCCTGGTCGGAAGCCTAAGGTGCCATGACCGCCCTTCCTCCATCGGGTTCGCGCGGGGCCGTCTGGAAGTGGTCGGTGTGCGGCATGTTGTTGCTGGCCTCAGCGATCAATTACATGGACCGGCAGACCTTGTCCGGGCTGTCGGTGCGGATTACTCAGGAGTTTGGCATGACCAAGACCCAGTATGGTCAGGTCGAGGCGGTCTTTGGTTATTCCTTCGCCGCGGGATCTTTGGTTTTCGGGTGGATGGCTGATCGCTTTGCGGTGCACCGCGTTTATGCCGCCGTGCTGGCGCTCTGGTCGCTGGTCGGGATGAGCACGGGCTGGGCTCAAAATCACCAGGACCTGCTGATTTTTCGCGGTCTGCTCGGTTTTTTCGAGGCCGGGCATTGGCCTTGTGCGGTGCGTATCACCCGTTCGCTGCTCGATGAGCGACAGCGCTCGCTGGGCAATGGCCTGCTCCAGAGTGGCGCGACTGTCGGGGCGATCCTCACCCCCTTGGTATTACCGTTGTTGCTCGGAGTCGGATCTGCCGACGGTACGGGTGCCTGGCGTCCTCCGTTTTTCTTGTTGGGTGCGGTCGGGCTGCTGTGGCTCATCCCCTGGTTGGCCTTGGTGCGTTCCGGTGATTTGCGTTCCGGGGCGGAATCCGTGGCGGCGTCAGGATCCTCGGCCACGCCTTTTCTGAAAGTGCTCTTCAGCGGTCGGATGCTGGCGGTTATCGGGGTGGTGGCCTGCATTAACACGACCTGGCAAGTACTGCGGGCTTGGTTGCCGATGTTCTTGCAGAAGGGTAGGGGATATTCTGAGACCGAAGCCCTTCACTTCAACTCAGCCTTCTTCGCGGCGGCCGATGTGGGGTGCCTGGCGGCCGGTGCTCTTGCGGTGGCCCTGGCCCGTCGAGGTCGGACACCCTCGGGCGCCCGGTTCCTCGTGTTTGCCGTCTGCGCCCTCCTGTGCTGCGGGACGGTCGCGGTGCCTTGGTTGGGGCGAGGGCCTTGGCTCTTGGTCGTGTTGTTGGCCATCGCCGCGGGAGCGCTCGGGGTGTTTCCGCTCTACCACACCTTCACGCAGGATCTTTCCGAGCATCATCAAGGTAAGGTCACCGGAGCTGCAGGCGTCGCGGCCTGGATCCTTCCGGCCCAAGCCCAAATGCTTTTCGGTATGTCGGCCGATCGCCTGGGAACAATGGATCCGGGTCTGGTGGCAGCCGGGCTCCTCCCCATTCTGGCTTTGCCTCCGCTTTGGTACCTTCATCGACTCAAGACACGAACCCTCCCATGAACACGGCCCTCTCCCGCAGACAGTTCCTCGCCACCGCCGGTACCGTCGCCGGAACGACCGTCCTGGCACCCGCGGTCTGGGCCTCGAAGAGTGCGAGACCTGCCCGTAAGAAGATCGCCTTGATTGCGACGGAGGTGCGCTTGCACTCCCATGCCCAGCATTTCATCGATCGGCTTCTCTTGGGCTATGTCTGGGAGGGAGGTTGGCGGAAACCGGAGGTGGATTTGGTGTCGTTGTACGTCGACCAGTTCCCGGAAAAGGATCTGGCCCGCGGGACGGCGGCCCGTCATGGCGTTCCCATCTTTTCGAGCATCGCCGAGGCGCTGACGCTGGGGACCGGTCGGTTGGCCGTCGATGGCGTGGTTATTATCGGTGAGCACGGTCAGTATCCCAAAACCGACCTGGGTCAGACGCTTTATCCTCGCTACCGATTTTTTAAGGAGGTGGTCCGGGTGTTTGAAACTTCGGGTCGCAGCGTGCCCGTGTTCAACGACAAGCACCTCTCTACCAATTGGCGTGAATGCGTAGAAATGGTGGAGGACGCCCGCCGCCTTAAGTTCCCGTTTCAGGCGGGTTCTTCGCTGCCGGTCACCAAACGAATGCCGCCCACGGAAATGCCCTTGGGCACTCCGCTGTCGGAAAGCCTTGTTGCCGCCTACGGAGGGGCCGATAGCTACGACATCCATGGCTTGGAGACCGCTCAATGCATGTCGGAGCGGCGCAAGGGGGGCGAAGTGGGGATTCGCCGAGTCCACGGGCTCCGGGGACCGGCCTTTTGGGAGGCGTTGAGTCGCAGGGATTCCACTCGGCGTCTCTTGGAGGCAGCGTTGGTTCGCAGCCACAACCTGCCGGTCCGGGACGGCTATCCTTCAGCCCCGGTGAGTCTGGACTGGGCTCGGGAGGTTTTTCCGGAGGCCTGGGGTTACTTCATCGACCACCGCGATGGGTTCCGGACCACCTTGGCGATGCTCGCCATCCGCGACTTTAATTATGCGGGTCTGAATGCCAAGACAGGGCAAATCACCTCGTGCCAGATGTACTTGCCGATGCCCACTCACGGGTCGTCCACGGCTGACTTCTTCAATCCGCAAATCCGCCACATCGAACGGATGGTCGTGGAACGTCGCCAACCTTATCCGTTGGAGCGCACCTTGCTCACCTCAGGAATGACATTGGCGGGGGTAGAATCCTTGCATCGGGGTCAACCCGTCGAGACCCCGGAGATGGCCGTCCGCTACCGGGTTGGGGACGAATCCTTTTTCTGGAGAGATTGAGCCAGAGGGTTGGGGGGCGGTGTTGTTGGGGAATCCAACGAATGGAACGGACCGGCGATCATCACTGTTCCAGGAGTGATACCAAATCACCATATATATCGGTAAAATTTCTTGTTTGGTGGTTTGAGATTTGGGACTCTCTGACATGGCCCGAAAGAGAAAACCCCTGGATGCGGTCGGAGAGGCACCTTTGGTGGCCCGGCTGCTCCGTT
>JAPLUF010000269.1 GCA_026397755.1 Verrucomicrobiota bacterium | reverse complement strand
TCAGGCCTCCGCTCGCTGAGGAGACTCTAGGAAGGATCAGCTTTCGCGCGTTGCGCGAGGGGTGAGGGTGTTCGCCTCCAAGGCTCGCTCCGGCCCGACACCGCTCCGCTGCGGGTTTTTTGCGGGATCGGGTGGTGCTCGCAGGAAGGCTCGATCCGGACCGATCCCGCTGCTGCACGGGGTGGGGCGAATCGAATGAGGGTCCGGTGTGGACAAACGGCCGGATTTTGTTTTCATGGAAACACTCCCAGATCGGACCCCTATTCCATGAAACCCCGGATCAATCTCAATGCCCGCGCGGCCTTCACGCTGATCGAACTACTGGTGGTCATTGCGATCATTGCCATTCTGGCCGGCATGCTTCTGCCGGCCTTGGCTAAGGCCAAGGCGAAGGGGGAGACTATCGCGTGCATGAACAATCTGAAGCAAATCGCGCTCTTCATGCAGTTGTACACGGATGACAATCAGGAGGTGTTTCCAGGTCACCGGAATGGAAACCTAACTACGTCGGATGAACTGCCTTCTCGGACCAATTGGTGGGGTACGGCCATGGTGGGTTATGCCAAGGGGCAATCGAATTACTTCCACTGCCATGCGCTTAAGGGCAAGCGCAAGGATGCGGGGATCAGTTGGTCGTGGAAGTTCGACTGTCATCTGGTCGGTTATGGCTACAATGCATTCTTCCTCGGGGTGCACCCCTATGACTCCCACGAGGCGGCTGGTCTCTCGACGACGAAGTGGTTCAAACGGTCGTCGATTGTGAATCCTTCCCAGAATCTGGTGGTGGGTGACACCATGCCCAAGCCGGATTTAACCTGGAGCAGCAGTCTGTGGTGGCCCTCATCCGGGATGACTCCGGGGCGTGGCAATACTTACGAGGGCATCGATGACAACCGCCATGGGCGCCGGGGCAATGTGGTGTTCAATGATGGACACGCCGAGACGCGTCGCAGTGCCAATATCAATCCGCCAGATGATCCCATCAAAGGTGGGGCCAATCAGTTCCGCAATGCCCTCTACTGGGATCCGTTGCAGCGCAAGGGGACTGCCGAATAGGCACGATTCGAGGGGTAGGCTGGGTGGAACCCATCGCGGCCTGCGCTCCTCGGTTGGATTTTAATGAGGTTTTCGAAACGGGTTCGAGCGGGAAGCTGAATCCTCATTGGGCTTCAAAGCCCTGAGGCTGTGATCCAGTCTATCGCTGTGAGCGATGTTTCCACCGAGTCTGCCCGAGCCCGTCACGCGTGTTTGGCGGCGGAGATTTTGGCCCATGACCGGGCGTATTATGTTCTGTCGGCGCCGACTGTCACTGATCTCGAATATGACCGTCTGTACCGGGAGCTCCAGCAGTTGGAGTCGGCCCATCCGGAACTGATCACTCCCGAATCCCCCACCCAGCGTGTGGGCGGTGCGCCGTCCGAGGGCTTTGCCCGTGTAGAGCACCAACGGCCGATGCTTTCTCTGGAAAAGGTGGTGGCCTCCGAAGAGCCCTCCTCGGTCGAAGAACCGGATCGTGAGCGGCGGGGCCGTTTGCAGGATGAAAACACGCTGGCTTCCTTGAGTGCCTGGTATGCTCAGGTTTGCAAGACGCTGGGTCGGAACGCAGTGCCGCTGATCATGGAACCCAAGGTGGATGGGGTTTCGCTCAGCCTTCATTATCGACGCGGCAAACTGGCGCTGGGAGTCACCCGCGGTGACGGTCGTTTTGGCGACGATATCACGGCTAACTTGCGGACGTTGCGTTCGATACCGCTTCAGTTGGAGACC
>JAPLUF010000241.1 GCA_026397755.1 Verrucomicrobiota bacterium | reverse complement strand
CGGATTCGTGTGCTTCCGGTTCTGGGGTTTGGCCAACGGGCTCCTCCTCATGGCCTCCACCTTCGTGTACCTGACGGTGTACCAGCCCGGGTCGCGGTTTTCGGGCCAGCCCTCGCGCGCGGCCGATTTCGAGTCGGCGGTGCTGGTGCTCTTCGTCTTGGGCCTGTGCCTGCGGGAGTTTGTCTCCAAGAAAAACCAGGGCAACGCCATGACGGCCATTTCCATGACCTTGCTGGGCCTCATGTACGTGCCGTGGCTGCTGAACTTCATCCAGAAGATCAATTTCTTCCCCGGCGTGGATGGGCGCTTCTACGTGCTGTACTTCATCGTGGTGACCAAGTTCAGCGACGTGGGGGCTTACTGCACAGGCTCGCTCATTGGCCGCCACAAAATGATCCCGCGCATCAGCCCCGGGAAGACTTGGGAGGGATTCGCCGGTGCGGTGGTGATTTCGACGGCGTGCTCGCTGGGGTTGGCGGCGCTGTTGGGTGATCGCCTGGCCGGGATGACGCCGGTCCACGCGGTGGTATTGGGCGTGATTCTGAGCGTCTCGGCCGTGGTCGGTGACCTCATCGAGTCCCTCTTCAAGCGCGAGGCCGGCGTGAAGGATTCGGGCCAGTTCTTCCCAGGCATCGGCGGCATCCTCGACCTCCTCGACAGCCTCCTCTTCAACGCCCCCCTCATGTACCTCTACCTGAGGCACGTGCTGCGGCATTGAGCGAAAGCGGGCTCAGAAGGAATATTAACCGGGAGAGCCCCATTTGCAGGGTTTACAAGCAAGTAGTCGGTTGAGGATGTTTCGGTAATGCCCACCCCTGAGCCGACCAACAAATTCAGAATTTGTGGGGAAAGCCTGTTTCGCTGGGGCGTTTGGTTCTTCGTGGCGACGTTGGTCTGGATCCGGGCGGTGGATGGGGGGCATTCGCCTTGGGAGACGAACGAGGCGCTCGAATTGCTAAAGGTGCGGGTGCTGAAGGCTGATTCGCAGTGGTACCGGACGATGTGGGATGATCAGCCCGCAACCTTAATGTGGATGCTGCACGGGTGGTTTGCGGTGACCGGGGCCTCGGTGGAGGCGGCTCGGGTTTTGGTGACGGCACTGATGACCGTGGCGCTGTCGGCGGTGGCGGCGCGGGCTGAGTCGCTGGTGGGGCGTTGGGCCGGGCTGGCGTTGGCTCCGCTGCTGTTGGTCAACCCGGAGCTTACCCAATTAATGGGCGCCTGCATGCTCGAACCGACGTCGATTGCGCTGGCCCTGATGGGCGGCCTGCTGTTCTGGAGCCGGCTGGAGCGCCCCACGGGCTGGACGATTGTCGGGGCAGGGGCCCTCACCGCCTGGGCGCTGTCCGTGAAGTTGACAGCCGCTTTGCCGGCGCAGTTGGCGTTCTGGGTATTTTTGCACGCCCTCTGGCGGGCTCGGCAGGGGGATCGGGCGTTGCGGTTGCGGATCGTCGGTAATGCCCTGTTGTTCGGCGGGGTAGCGATTGGGGGGGCCGGTCTGCTGCTGGCGGCCGGCGGGCATGATTGGTCCACGGTGCACGATTCCCACGTGCGCGGGGTGTTCGGCGAGGGCGGTTGGGCCGAACTCCGCGACCGCACCAACACCCGGGCCTTGACCGATGTTTGGTGGGACGCCTATGCGAGCCTCGCGCTGGTGCCGACGAGCCTGCTGTTGGCCTGGCGACACCCGCGGATTTGGCGGTGGGTGTTGCCGTGGGCGATGACCCTAGTGGTTTCGACCGGGGTGCTGTGGGTATATCCGTTCTGGCACAGGTACTACCTTATCCATGTGGCCCTGCCGATGGCGGCGCTGGTGGCCCCGACCGTGACGGTCACAGGCCGCGCCCTGTTGAGCCTGCTGCGAATGTGGGCCTGGCGGCGAGGCGGCGAAATGGGCACGGGCAGCACTGGTCGGCAGCGGATGGCCTGGGGCCTTGGGGCAGCCCTCGTGGCCTGCACGATGGCAGCCGAAGGCCTGGTGCTGGCGGAGAACTTGCATGCCGTGCGCCGGACAGTGAACCCAGACCGGGATCTCGACGCGCAGGCGATGTTGGAGATGCTGGAGCGGCATGGATCCTGGACGGGGATGGTCTTCGCCAGCAGCCCCGACCTCACGCTTTTCCGCTCCGG
>JAPLUF010000114.1 GCA_026397755.1 Verrucomicrobiota bacterium | reverse complement strand
TTTCGTCGTAGGAGTAGTCGTTCCCGAGGGCCGTCATCCAGGCCACGTTGTCGGTGAGCGAGAGCACCCGGAAACGGCGCGGCAGCGTGTCGCTGGACCCCTTGCCCAAATCGACCGCAAAGTGACTGGCGTTGGCCGCGCTGCCGCCGTTGCCGATAGCGAAAATTTGTTGGTCTTGCGACCACGCCACGCGAAGGGTTTCTACCAGGGCGGCGATCTCGGCAGGCTTCACAGAATCGACAGCCCGCTTCTGAGCCTCCAGGTAGTCAGCAATCCACTGGGTCATCATGTCCGAGAACTTTGAAGGGAAACCGTCACAACGTCGAGATTGTCGTCGGGGGCATCGGTCTAAGGTTGTACGACAACAAATCTCTGCCCTTGGAAACAGCTCTTCGGTAGAAAGCGCCCATGCGATCTCTTTCCGGCGCGACCATCCTGATCACCGGGGGCACCGGCTCCTTCGGTAACCGCGTCGCGCGCCATCTTCTCGACCTGAACCCGGCACAGATCCGCATTTTCAGCCGCGACGAGAAGAAGCAATGGGAAATGCAACGCCGTTGGCCGCAATTCCGCTACATCATCGGCGATGTCCGTGATGCGGGTCGACTGGACGAGGCCATGAGTGGAGTTCAATACGTCTTCCATGCGGCCGCCCTGAAGCAGGTGCCCTCGTGCGAGAGTTACCCCCTCGAAGCGATCAAGACCAACATTCTGGGCACCCAGAATATTTGCACAACGGCCCGTGCCGCCGGAGTGAAGACGGTCGTGGCCTTGAGTACCGACAAGGCCGTCAAACCCGTCAACGCCATGGGCACCAGCAAAGCCATGATGGAAAAACTGGTCTGCAGCCAAAACCAGTTTGGTGGATCCACCACATTCTGCTGCGTTCGCTACGGAAATGTCATGGGCAGCAGGGGATCGGTGATTCCTTTGTTTCTTCGACAAATCCAAGAAAACGTCCCACTGACACTCACAGTGCCGCACATGACACGGTTCCTCATGACCTTGGACCAGTCTGTGGACCTCGTCTTCCATGCCATGACGATGGCACAAGGCGGAGAAATCTTTGTCCGAAAGGCACCCGCCTGCACGGTTCAAACCTTGGCCGAAGCCATGCGTAGGAAATACAGCCCCCAAGGAACGAATCACCCCATTCAAGAGGTGGGCATTCGACCCGGCGAGAAGATTCACGAAATTCTGGTCAATGAGTATGAGCTTCAACGGGTGAGCGAGAGTGAAACCTACTTCACCATTCACCCAGAATACCGCCTACCCGAAGAACTAACCCCTCAGGCATTGGGTTCAGAATACAGCTCGGAAAACACCCGCAGGCTAAAGACCTTCGACGAGATAACTCCGCTGCTCGATGCCGCCGGGGTCGTTGAAGAATACACGTGAGAATTTGATTGGATGACCGAGCCAAACTCCCCCGTTGATCGACCACCCCTGAATTTCTCCCGAATGTCGTCCCCTACGATCCAACAGTGCCGAGGTTGCCACGCCCCATCCTCAGGACTGGTCCCCGTTCTGCACATGGAGCCGATGCCTCTGGCCGGAATGTTCTGCCGGTCCGCTGAATCGGCTCGCACGGCACCTCTATTCCCGCTGACCTGGATGCGATGCTCCTGTTGCGGAGCCGTCCAAGTGGCTGAGGACATCTCCGGAGCCCAACTCTACGAGGAATACAACTACGCCTCATCGACGGTGCCAGGCCTCGTTCGACACTTCATTGGTTTCTCCGATATTCTCGCGTCATTTTACGGCAAGGAGTCGGCCCTGACTTATCTGGAGATCGGGTGCAATGACGGGGTCCTGCTCAATCAGCTTCCCCCGGGTTGGCGGCGCATCGGCGTGGACCCCAGCGACGTGTCGAGGCGCGCCGGTGCCGCCGCTTCATGGCGTCTGGTCAATCGCCCGTTCACGCCGGAGGTGGTCCGGGACAACGGACTGGAGGCATCGGTGGATGTGCTCTCCGGATCCAACTGCCTGGCACATATTACGGATCTTCGGGAAGTCTTCGCCGGGGCTGCCTTAGCTCTCAGACCGGGCGGACATTTCTGGGTCGAAGTCCACGACCTCGCCGCGACTCTGAGCGGCGGGCAATGGGACACCATTTATCACGAACACAAAGTTGAATGGAGCGAATCGGCCTTGATCCGCTGCGTCTGCCGATTGGGCTTCACCCATGAGGCCACCCTCAGAACCCCGCTGCATGGAGGGTTGCTGCGGGTGCGCTTCCGCCGGGACCCCTCGGCGACCGAATTTTCAGGCCAGGCATTGGAATCGGAGTCCGGTCTGGATGACATCCAGCGCGCCTATGACCGCCGTGCTGAGACCCCCGCAGCACGGAGGCTCGAGCGCTTCCTCCAGGAAGGCCGTCCCATTGCCGCCTACGGGGCCGCCGGTCGCGCTAATGTCTACCTGAACCAACTCCGCCACCTGCGCTTCAATTACATCGTCGATGAGTCGCCGCTGCGGTGCGGAAAATTTATCCCCCAGACCGAGACACCCATCGTGACTCCGGCCGAGATGATACAGCACCCGCCGGTCGCCTGCCTGATCACCGCCTGGAATCATCGGGATGACATTGTTCGTAAATATCCCGGTCACTCTTGGGAATGGTTGACCGCCTTCGGGGAGGCTTAATGCGAGTCACTGTACTCGGCGCCTCTGGCATGCTGGGCCATGTCGTCGCCCGCTTCTTGACCGAGGCGGGGCATTCAGTTCAAACCCCGGAACCTCGTTTCGATCCAGATTCGCCGGCCAGATTTATCGAATCGCTCCGGATCACGCATCCCGAGGCGGTAATTAATTGCATCGGGATTCGGGCTGGATCGCCACCCCAGGCACTCATCGACGCCCACGTCCGCCTGGTGGAATTGTCTCTGGAATGCCTGCAAGGAAGTTGCGCCCGGTTCATTCAGGCCAGCACTGACGGGATCTTCCGATCCGATTTGCCGGCCCGGCAGACCGCAGAGCCTGGGGATGCCACCGACGACTACGGTCAGTCCAAGTGGGAAGCCGAACTTCGGGTGCGGTCGGCCGGAGGGCTCGTCATCCGATGCTCGATCCTGGGCCCCGAACTGCGGGCTGCTGCCCCAAGAAGTCTCATGGGCTGGTTCCTCACCCAGCGCGGGCCTGTTCGAGGCTTCGTCAACCACGCCTGGAATGGAATCACCACGCTCCAGTGGGCGCAAATTTGCAGAGGACTTCTGGAAGCTCGATCCCCGGAGCCGGTCTGTCAGCCCGGCATCTGGCCTCCGAGCAACAAGGCTGAGGTCCTAAGGCTCATCGGAGACACGTGGGATTGGCCCATCGAAATCCACCCCGAGGCAGCACCTCAGCCCGTGCTACGAACCCTGGTGCCCGATGTCATTTGCCCTTCCCTGAAGAGCCAACTCGAGGAGCTCAGAGGGTGGCTTGGTACGAGGTTACCCTCGGTTCCGGCAGGTTGAGGCGCCGAGAAGAGTCCGCGCATTCGGGGCCCGGCACTCAGAGAATCTTCCTTCACTGGACCGATGCGCGGCCGGTTTCCGAAGATGGACAAACCCATCCTGAGCTGTGAGCCTCGTTCTCTCTGGGAATTGTCCAAAAGACCGCCTCCGAATGGCTCCGAACCGGGTTTTAACCGAAGGTCCAGCCCGAACCACTGGGACTCGACAAGTCAAGCGTTGGCGGACATCGGCAGATCTCTCCCTGAAACTATGTCGCTACGAGAAATCCTCCGCCCGAAGAATGCGTCCGATTTCACCGCAGGGCTAATCGCCGGCGGCGAGGTACAGTCCGCGATCGATATCGGGTGCGGTTGCAATTCGCACCTGAGCCAGTTCCGACCAAGGATACTGACCATCGGTATCGACAGCGATCTCGTATCGATCCGTTTGTCCAAGGAACGCGGTCTTCATGACCACTACGTGCAGGCGAACATCCTCACAGAGGACATCGGGTCCCTGCTGGAGAAAGTAGGCCTGCCAAGGAAGGCTGATCTCGTCGGGCTTTACGGGGTCATCGAACACCTCCCGCGACATCTCGGTTTCGAACTACTGAGGGCCTGTGAAGCCATCACCAACAAATACATAATCCTTGAGACTCCTCACGGCTTCGTGCCCCAGGGACCCGAATACGGCAACCCACACCAACGACACCTATCAGGTTGGTACATACAGGACTTTGAGGCACTCGGCTACACGGTGCACGGAACCACCGGCACGAGGTATTTCCGGGGCTACATGGCCGAACCAACACTCAGGTTCCCCGGGGGCACGATTTGCGAGGAATTGGCGACGCTCCTCCTAGGGATCAACTCGAGACCACAGCACGCCTTCAACCTGTTGGCGATCAAGGACGTCCGCGGGGTACCAGCACGGCACGCCGGCGCCCCTGTGATCCTGCAGCCTCAGACGACTACCTGAGCATCCCAAGTCAATTTCCAGCCAGAACCGGCGGCGTCGCCGACGGCGGCGGACAACTGGAGACTTCCCCGGCCACAGGGCTTGTGGTCCACTATTTTAAGGTGTCCGAAATCCTCACAGTCATCCCGGTCTACAACGGTGCCCGCTACCTGCGGGCCACGTTGGACTCTCTGATTGCCCAGACAACACCTCCCGATCGGGTGGTGGTAATTGATGACGTGTCCACCGACGGCACCCCAGAACTTGTTGCTCGTTTTTTTGCCGAGCACCCACGCTTGCAGGGAGAACTCCGTCGCAACGAGCGAAATCAGGGTCTCTTCGGCAACCTAAACCGGTGCCTCGACCTAGCGGTTGAAACCGACATCCTGCACATCCTCCTGGCCGACGACCTGGTGCTGCCGAGCTTCCTGGAAAAACTGGCCCCCACGCTGAAAGATTCGACCGCCCCGGCCATGGCTTGGTCATTGACCGAAAAGATCGACGCCTCCGGACAATTGTTACCGGGTCAACAACCGCCACCGCAGCCCGAGGTCCACCCGATCCGGTTGCTCGACTTTGTCAGGCAACAAGGCCAGTTGCAGACCATCTTCTGCGGCTCCGTCCTACTCAAGACCGACCGAAAACCGGCCCCATGCCGCTTCCCTCTGGACTATCCCCAGGTAGGAGACTGCGTGTTCTATGCCGACTGGGCACGTCACTGCTCCCGACTGGCAGAACGAACAGAGATCCTCTGCCAGATCCGGCACCATGGCGGCAGCGCCACGACCGCCAATTCGCGCCGACTGGAAAACTGGGTGGCCGACGAACTGAGGGCCATGAAGCAAATCGCCCAGTGGGCACCGGTAGGCACCGTGGGCCGATGGGTTTGGAGCCAACGCATCCAGTGCCTGTTCGCGGCACGTTCGGTGGTGAAACAACAAATGGCCCGCCCCGTCGATGCCGCCTACGCCGAAGCCATCGGAGACATGGCTCGGGGTTTAATCCGTCCTTGGCACTGGTGGCTGGGACGCCTGGCCGTCTTCTTGAGAGACCGACTCCTCGGCCCGCATCCCGTGACCCGAAACGACTCTACGAATCGATGAAAACGACCTCTCCCTCACCCTCTGCTGAGTCCTTGAAGGGACTTGGTCGTTTCCGGCCGCTGCTGTTGGCCTGGGTTGTCCTAATAGGGGCCGTGAGCACCCTCTTTTGGAAGAGCCTCCTGCCGGAATTCGTACTCTTCGCCAATGACGCGCCCCTCGGCGCGCTGCACGCCGAGGCCGGAAGGCTTCCCGGAACGTTCCTTGGATTCTGGCAAGATCTCAACTGGGTCGGGTCGGCCATGCTAGGAGCCACCCCAAACCTATCGCAAATTCTCGGTTCGCTCGTGGGGAGCGCTCTCTTCGTGGCCAAATTCTACGTACCGCTGTCCCTGGTCTTCCTGGGCATCAGTTGCTGGTTTTTCGTCCGACGCCTCGGGTTCCGCAGCGAGGTAGCCATCCTGTCTGGCATCGCCGCGGCCCTGGCATCGAACCCGGTGTCCTACGCCTGCTGGGGACTGCCCGCCAAAGCCTTCTCACTGGGCTTCACGCTACTGGCCCTCGCGGCCCTGTCGGGACAAGAATCGGGATGGCGACGCTGGCTTGCTCTGGCGACCGCAGGCTTGGCGACCGGCCTGAACGTGAGCGAAGGCGGTGATATCGGTGCTATTTTGAGCCTTTACGTGGCTGGTTTCGTGGCCTGGCAGTGCTGGTCGGAAGCCACCGAAACGCCCAAAAAACTGCTCAATGCGGCAATGCGACTCACGGTCGTGGTGCTTTTCGCCGGCTGGATCGCTGCCCACGCCATTCATGCCCTCGTCAGCACCCAAATCGTCGGCGTCTCGGGCATGTCCCAGACGCGGGAGAGCGAGGCGCAGCGGTGGCAGTTCGCCACGACGCTTAGCCTGCCGCCAGTGGAGTCCCTGCGCATCATTGTGCCGGGACTTTTCGGTTACCGCATGGACAGCCCGGACGGCGGCGCCTACTGGGGCGCGGTGGGCTTTGACGGAACGTCCAAGGGTCGATGGAGCGGGGGCGGTGAATATGCCGGTATCCTGGTGGTGCTCGTAGCGAGCTACGCCGCGGCGACCTCACTGCGAAAAAAACAGTCTCCGTACTCGGAACAAGAGCGCCGGATGGTGTGGTTCTGGGTCGCCGTGGCAACCGGTTCGCTGGCGTTGTCTTGGGGTCACTTCGCGCCATTCTACCGCATCTTCTTTTCGATCCCCTACCTCTCAACCATCCGCATTCCTTCCAAGTTTCTGCACGTGATGCACCTCGCATTGTGGGTTCTCTTTGCCTACGGCCTCGAAGCCATCGCTCGAGGATCTCTGGCCTCGGGTAAGGAACACCTGGGCGGCTGGAAGGATCAATTCGCCGCCTGGAAAAAAGCGGCCGCCCCGGGCGAGGTCAACTGGGTCTTCGGTGCCGTGGGGTGCTTTGCAATCGCAGCGGTGGGGGCCCTCAATTACGCGGGAGGTGCCGCTGAACTAAAATCCCATCTGCGTGGCATCGAGTTCCAGATGGGGCCTCCGGCCACCGCCGAATTCTCCATCGGCGAAGCGTGGAAGGCTCTCGGCTTTTTCGCGATCTCCCTGGCACTGGTTGGAGGAATGATCACCGGATTCTTCAACGGCACCCGGGCCCGGATTGGCTGGATGCTGTTGGGAACCGTGCTGGTGGTGGATCTGTACCGGGCCAATACGCCCTGGGTGAAGTACTACGATTGGGTGACCCGCTATCAGTCCAACCCGGTGTTGGACTTGCTAAAAGACAAACCCTGGGAACAGCGCGTGACCGCCTTCCTCGATCCGCACCGCCAGGGACCGCTGGTCGGGGGTGAATCGACCCTCTCCTGGACCTATTTGCAGAAGGAATGGCTCGAAAACCAGTTTCAGTATTTCAACATCCAGTCTCTGGACATCTCCCAGATGCCCCGTGTGCCCGAACTGGAGACCGCCTATTTTGCCGCGCTGGGACTGATGGAGAATCAGAGTAATCTACCCTTGGTCGGCCGCCTGTGGCAGCTCACCAACACCCGGTACATCCTCGGATCCAAGGAAGTGGTCGACCAGCTCAACGGTATGGTGGATCCCGTCCAGAAGCGCATCCGCCTGAAGATGCCCTTCGGTCTCGGGCTCAAGCCAGGAGTCACGCCCCCCAACGCTTCAACCGCCACCGCCGACATGGTGCAATTGCTCACGGCCACCGCCTCCGAAACGGGACCCTTTGCCGTACTCGAGTTCACCGGTGCCCTACCTCGCGCCAAGTTCTATACCGACTGGCAGACCGGCCTCAGCGACGCGCAAACCCTCCAGCAGCTTCGCGCGCCCGACTGGGATCCGGCCCGACAAGTCCTCCTTTCAGAGAAGATCGCAGGGACCACACCGTCACCCACGTCCGCCGCATCCGAAGCCTCCATCACCCAATACGCACCCAAGCACATCACAGTAAAGACCCGCTCCACCGCGCCCGGCATTCTGCTGCTCAACGACCGCTGGCACCCCGACTGGAAAGTGACAGTCGACGGTCAATTCGCGCCACTGCTGCGAGCCAACTTCCTCATGCGAGGCGTTTCGGTCGCCGCTGGCGAACACACCGTCGAATACCGCTTTGATCCGCCTCACCAAACCTTGTGGGTCAGCCTCGCGGCCGTCGCAACAGGCCTCCTCTTGGTGGGCATCCTTATCTTGGCACCCAAGCCCTCCAGCGCCGACTGACCATGGCCTCCACGCCCAGCCATCTCGACCACGTCCGCAATGACCTGGCCTATGCCGACATCCTGGCCAACTGGGACGCGGCCTTCTACGCCAAGTTCACCGAAGCCCTTCGTCCCAAGACACCGGGTGCCCGGGTGTTGGACATCGGATGCGGCGTCGGCCAGGTCGTAGCCCAGTTGACCCAAGAGGGCTTCGAGGCGCACGGCGTGGATGTCTCGGCACCGAACATCGAGCGCACCCAGGCCTTCACCGACCGATGCCTGCTGTATGACGGCAATCGACTCCCCTACCCTGACGGGAATTTCCAGCGAGTCGGTGCGCTGAACGTGGTGGAGCACGTGCAGAATCCGGAGGGCTTCATCGCCGAGGCGGTCCGTGTCTGCGCCCCGGGCGGACGCATCATCCTCAGCAGCCCCAACTTCCTGCGCTTCCTCGGTTGGCGCGATTACCATCCGCGCATGCGGGGCCTCGGCAACAAGTGGCACAACCTCCAGGGCTTGCTGGAGCGGCGACAAGCCATGAGGCAAACGCCCGATCAGGTCCGCTTCGAGCGGATGTCCCCCATCATCAAGGAACCGTTCACCCCGGACGACGACGCCATCGTCTGCACCAATGCTCTGGATATGGGATTCTTTCTGGAGCGCAACGGAGGCTGCATCGTCGAGGTGGCCTGCACGGACCGAACCGTGCCCGGCTGGATCAACTTCCTCCTCAACGCTTCCCCCCTGAAATACGGTCTTTTCAACGCCTGGGTCGTCGCCGAAAAGCGCGGTTAAACCGGACCCTTCTCCGGGATATCCAAAATCGTGAATATTAAGACCCCGTCGGTCTCGGGACGGTTTCCAGACGGTATGGCATCAGGCTCATACCGATTGGGGACCTATCGCACCCTTGAGCCCCCGCTCCGCAAGCCCGGTCTACAGTCCCTCGGCCACAACACCCTCCCTCACCATACCTCCACCGGCCCCTTGGGCACGGGGATCGCCTCGCGCCGGATGCTGGCTGGTTCATCAGAAGCATCTGCCTCGCGCATGAAGCTGGCAACCATCGGTGCCAACTGGTAGCGCGGCAGCAGGTGGCCCGACTCGTCGCAGAACTGCCGACGCCATCGCAAGTAGCTGTCCACGATCTCGAGGTATTGGGCCCGGGACTCCATCCGCACGATCTTCTTGCTGAACTCGTTGGCCGGACCAAAGCGCTTCGCATACCACGGGCCGATCTTGCGAAACATCACGCAGCCATGCCGCTCCCCGAAGACCTCCACCATCAGGTCGAGATGCCGAGACATGACCCGAACCCGGTCCTCGATACCTGGTTCCGGCGGCAGCACCCCCGTTTGCATCAGCGCCCGCGTCCGCACGAAGATCCAAGGATCATAAAAAGCTCCACGCCCCACGCTCACGCCTGCGCACCCCGTCTCGGACTTCATGTGCACCGCCGCCTCGGGCGTCGTCACGTCGCCATTGCCAATCACCGGGATCGTCCGCGCCGCCTCCACCACCTTGCGGATGCCCGCGAGATTCACCGAGCCCGAGAACCCCTGCTCCCGGGTCCGCCCATGAATGAATACCCCGGCGATGCCGGCATCCTCCAGCGCGCGGACTAGGTCGGGGGCTGTCAAATTGTCATCATCCCAACCCAAGCGCATCTTGGCCGTCACCGGGATACGCAACGCATCCACCATCATCCGCACCAAATGCTGCGTGCGTTCGTGCTCCACCATCATCGCCGAACCGCCACCCACCCGGCACACCTTGCGCACCGGGCAGCCCATGTTGATGTCGATCGCACTCACCCCCCGCTCCTGCAGCATCACCGCCGCATCGCGCATCTCCTCGGGCACGGAACCGAACAACTGCACCGCCAGAGGCCGATCGTTCTCATTGGTTTCAATGAGCTTGAACGCCTTGGGATTCTCCTCGATGAGCGACCTCGCGTTAACCAGGTCGGTCGTCGCCAAATCGAGCCCGCCAATCTCCCGCGCCACCAGGCGGAACGGCAAGTTCGTGTAGCCCGCTAGCGGCGACAGAAACAAGTTGGACTTCAGCTCCAACGAGCCGAAACGAATCATCCGAGAATTCTACTCCACCACCGGTTAAAAGCCCAGCAGACCCTTGGAAAGCGCCTGGTGCCGGCACATCGACACAACCTCGGCACGCCCGTGACCGAGACATCTGCAACCGAGGAATTCGACCGACGATGATCTAGCCAGCGGGCCCAGTCGTTCACTCCCTGTCGTAACCCATCTTGTCGTGACCCACCTCGGCACGGTGAAGGGTACGCCACTAACCCTCATTCCTCACCGGCCAATACGGTCAGGTGCGTCACCCCCACCCCGAAACGGTCGAAGAAGCGTTGGCAACGCTCATTGAGATGATTTTCCAGGTCCGGATCTGGTTGATTACTGAACTCGAAGTGGATCCACAGACAGGCATCTATCCCACTAATCAGACGGAACCGGATCAACTTGTCGAAGCGCTCGGGATCCGGGTGTGTTTCAGGCGCGATTTCCTTCAATTCGTTGTCGAGCGACACGGAAGGAACCTTCCAATCGATCACCGCCGCGATCACTGGGAAGGCCACCTCGAGGAAGGATTTCAGGAAGTGCTTGAGGGCGTATTGCCAGGCACCAACGAAGTCTATCGGTTTCATATTCAGAAGAGGATTCGTAGGCCTCGACCCGATTCTTTCAGGGCATAGAAGAAATCTACTCCAACCCGCAAGCCGCAAGCCGTCCCCTTCAAAGCCTGTCCCTAATCCAACCCACGATTCACCCTTTTCGAGCCTGTCCCTAAAACCTCCCCTGCAGCCTGTCCCTAAAATCTCCGAACCACCCGACAACCTGGAAGCAGCAGCGGGATCGGGCCGGAGCCAGCATTGGAAGCGATCAAAGCCTCCCCTCGCGCACAGCGCGAACGCTCATCCTCCCCCGAGCTTCCCGGCGCGCGCAGGACCGGTCCCGCGGAGCCCTACCATACAGCGCGCCCCAAAAACGCTCCCCTTCGGAGCCCGTCGCCCATCACCTAGAAATAAGCAAGAGTGGCCCCTTTTGTGTAAATAGGTGGGACCGACCCCGCGACTAACCGATAGGTGTTTCGTCGGCGGGCACCCTGCCCTAAGTTCTCACCCATGTTCTCCCGTGCCTGCGCAGTCACCACCCTCGCGGCCCTGATGTCTCTTCAGGCTGCCGATCGCCCTCAGTTCGGCGAAGCCTGGTCACGGAACATGACCTCACCCGAAGTCAACCTCCCGGCCACATTCAACCCCACCAACGGAACCCACATCCGGTGGAGCGTTCCCCTGGGTGCCTCCGGAACCGAATCCCATTCCACCCCCGTGGTCGCCCATGGACGCATCTTCATTGGCACCAATAACGAACTGCCACGGGATGCCCGACGCAAAGGCGATCGCGGCATCCTGCTCTGCCTCTCCGAAGCCACCGGAGCTCTCGAATGGCAACTGGCTGTCCCCAAGCGCGAAGAAGACATCTACCACGACTGGCCCAAGACCGGCATGGCCTCGCCCGTCACCGTCGAAGGCGACCGCGTCTACCTCGTCGACAATCGGGGCGTCGTCCAATGCCTGGACATCCGCGGACAAGCCAACGGCAACCAAGGCCCATTCCAGAACGAGGCCGCCTACCTCAACCTTCGCGGCACCAACGCCCTGCCCGTCCCCGTACCCGCGGCCGTGCCTGACGCCGACATCCTCTGGTCCTTCGACCTCACCCGGGAGGCCGGCATCTGGTCCCACGACGGAGCCCACAGCTCCATCCTCATCCATGGCGACTACCTCTACATCAACACCAGCACCGGCGTAGACAACACCCACCGCGTCATCCGCACCCCCAAAGCCCCCAGCCTCGTGGTGCTCGACAAACGCACCGGCCGCTGGGTCGCCCACGACGGCCTCGGCATCGCCCCCCGCATCTTCCACTGCACCTGGTCCTCCCCCTCCCTCACCACCGCCAACGGCCAGCCACGTATCCTCTTCGCCGGCGGCGACGGCGTCGTCTACGGCTTCGATCCCTACCGCCCCGGAAACACCTCGTCTGAACCCGCCATCCTCAATAACCCCTGGCGCTTCGACTTCGATCCCAGCGGACCCAAGACCAACGTCGGAAGCTTCCTCAACAACCGACGCGAAGGTCCCAGCAACATTTACGGAATGCCCGTCGCCCTCGGAGACCGGATGTACGTCGCTGGTGGCGGCGATTGGTTCTGGGGCAAGAACGAAGCCTCGGTCCGCTGCATACGAACCACCGGACAGGGCGACGTTAGCGCCTCCAACACCCTATGGTCGTACCCGCTGGGTCGCCACACGATGAGCACCCCGGCCATCGCCAACGGACTCGTCTTCTGCGCCGACTCCATGCGCACCCTCCACTGCATTGATGCAGTCACTGGGAAAGGCGTATGGACCCACGAACTCGACGGCGAGGTCTGGGCCTCGGCACTGGTGGCCGACGGCAAAGTCTATATTGGCACCCGACGTGGCGGATTCTGGACCTTCGCCCTGAGCCGCGAAAAACTCTTCCTGGGACACGTGGCCCTGGGTTCGCCCATCAGCGCCACCGCCGTGGCTGCCAACGGCACCCTCTACGTCGCCACCGGAACCCGACTCTTCGCAACGGCGATGAAGACCACCCCCACGGTCAGATGATGTCCTGGATGACGCGACCCGCGATGCCGGTCAGTCGCACGTCTAAGCCCTGGAACTTCACCGACAATCGAGTGTGGTCGATGCCGAACTGCCGCAACAGCGTCGCGTGAATATCATGCACGTCTACCGGTGAATCGACCGCCGAATACCCCAGCTCATCGGTCGCCCCATAGACCATCCCGGGACGAATCCCGCCGCCACACATCCAGATGGTGAACCCGGCATTGTGGTGGTCGCGCCCGCTGCCACCCTGGCTCATCGGAGTGCGACCAAACTCGCCGGCCCACACGATCAGCGTGTCCTTGAGCATGTCGCGCTGCTTGAGGTCCGTGATGAGCGCCATACACGCCCGATCAATCTCAGCTGCCTTGAATTCGACCCCCTGCTTCACCTCGCCGTGATGGTCCCAGTCCTTATGGTAAAGTTGAATAAACCGCACCCCACGCTCAGCCAACCGTCGGGCCAAGAGACAGTTGGAGGCGAAGGATCCGTCCCCGGGCTTGCAGCCATAGAGCGACTGGATGGATGCGGGCTCGCTCGCCGTGTCCATCAGTTCCGGCACGCTCGCCTGCATCTGGAACGCCATCTCGTACTGGGCGATGCGCGTCGAGATCTCAGGGTCATCCACCACGGCGTCGTGCTGCCGGTTGAGATCGTTAATAGTCCGCACCACTTCATGCTGCCCTTCTCGGGTGACTCCCGGCGGGGTGCCCAAGTACATCACCGGATCGCCCTTGCCTCGCAAGTGCACTCCCTGAAACCGACTCGGCAACATGCCGGGAGCCCATTGACGGGCCGCGATCGGCTGGTTCTGGCCGCCGCGCCCAAGAGAGGTCAGCACCACGAAACCGGGCAAGTTCTCCGCCTCGGAACCTAACCCATAGGTCACCCACGAACCCATGCTCGGGCGACCCGCGATTTGCGAGCCCGTGTTCATGAACATGTGGGCCGGATCGTGGTTGATGGCCTCGCTCGTCATGGAACGCACCCAGCAAATCTCATCGGCCACCGAGCCCAATTGGGTGAAGAGTTCGCACAGTTCGACACCGGCTTTCCCGAAACGCTTGAAGGGCAACTGCGGTCCGTAGCAAACCAACTTCTGTCCCTGGAGCTGGGCGATTTGCTTACCCTTGGTGAACGACTCGGGCATCGGCTTGCCGTGCATCTCCGCCAGCTTGGGCTTTGGATCAAAGGTTTCTAGATGCGACGGACCACCGGCCATACTTAGCCAGATCACCCGCCGTGCCTTCGCTGGAAAGTGCAATGAAGCCACCGCTCCACTCACTGTTCGGGCCGCGCTGGCCGCCTGAAGGATCCGCGGTTGGAGAATGGAACCCAACGCCAAGGCACCCAGGCCTTGAGACGCGCGACCCAAAAACAAACGTCGGGTTTGTTGCTGCTGAAGAAACTGACGGATCTCCGTGGATGGGCTCATGGTCAGGAACGGGTGATGGTCTCGTGAAGGTTGAGGAGGGCACGGGCCACATCGGTCCAGGCTGCCCATTGAACGGGATCCAAGCCGGCCGGCGTCGGAGCCTTGCCGGTCTGGGTGAATTTCGAAGCGGCCTCCGGGTCCTTGGCGAAGGCAGTCCGCTGGGATTCGAGCAGGTGACGCAGCGCGGCCACCTCGGAGTCTTGTGGAGCGCGGGAGAGCGCCTGACGCCAAGCCCAGGTGAGTCGTGCCGCGTCGTCGCCAGAGCTTTCCTGGAGAATCCGCGCAGCAAAGCTTCGGGCCGCCTCGACATAACTGGGATCATTCAAGAGCACTAGAGCTTGCTGGGGAATGTTGGAGCGGTTGCGCTCCGCGGCGCACTCCTCGCGGGTGGCCGCGTCGAAGGCCAACATGCTCGGGTGCACATAGGAACGCTGCCACCAAGTATAGAGGCCGCGCCGATACTGATCGCCACCCGAGCTGGCATCATAACCACGCTGCGGGAAATTGAGATTTTCCCAATACCCATCGGGCTGGTAGGGCCGAACACTCGGGCCACCGATCCGGGGCACCAACAGGCCGGAGACCTGCAGCGCCGAGTCCCGGACTTGTTCTGCCTCGATGCGCCAGCGTCCCTGACGGGCCAAATCTCGGTTGTCAGGATCACGAGCCAGGAACTCACGCGGAGCGCTGGAGGACTGCCGATAGGTCCGGCTGGTGACCATCAGGCGGACGAGGTTCTTCACATCCCAACCGCTCTCTCGGAACTCCGCGGCCAGCCAATCGAGCAATTCTGGATACCGCGGTGGTTCGCCCTGGGCGCCAAAATCGTCGATCACCTTGGAAAGGCCGGTGCCGAAGAATTGACGCCAGTAGCGATTGACCACCACCCGCGCGGTCAGCGGATTCTCGGGCGACACCAACCAGTTAGCCAAGTCCAGCCGGTTCAATCGTCGATCGGAGGTCGCCCGGGCGGTCGGCCGGAACTGGGACGGGATGGCCGGTTCCATGATCTCGCCCGTCTCGATCAGCCAATTGCCACGGGGCAGCACCCGGACGGTCCGGGGCTTTTCAGAGCGCTCGGTGATGAGTGTGCGCGGAAGGGTTCCCTCGAAGTCGGCACGGACCTTGTCGGCGGCGGCCCGCTGCGTGCGGAGGTCTGCCAATTCCGGGGCGACCACCTTGAACTCGGACCACAACTTGGCCGACTGCTCGGGCGTCCGAGCGGCTGGATCCACCTTCAAACGCTCCGCCAAATCTGCGTTGGGCAATGGAACCGTGGGCGGCACGACCGCCGCCGCGTCAGTGGCCATCCCGATGCGGAAACATCCCAGCGTGTGGTTTCCATGACCGTGCTTTTGTTGCAACTCGATCTCTAACCGCTCTCCCGAGGCCAGTCTGAGCGGCTCCTTCAGCCGCAACCGCAACTGCGCGGGCTTGCCTGCCTCGGGCAAGATAGCCCAACCGGCGAAGGTGCCGCGGGCGTCTTGGTCGATGACCGAAGCCGCCGACCATTTGCCGTAGGGATTTTTATCAGCCGACACCGTTTGCTCGTGGCTGGCCCACACCGAATCAAAGACAACATCACGAGGCGGAGCACCCTCACGAACCACCCGGGCCACGACCTCCGTCAGCACGAAATTGCCATTACCGGCGCGGCCCGGTCCTTGAGAAGGCAGGGATTTATCGGGCAACACTTCCACGCGCACACCGACCACCCGCTCCGGCAGTGAGGCAAATCGAACCACCGTGCTGTCGGTGTCGAGGCTCTTACCCCCGATGAGCACCGAACGGTCGTCGCGGATCGTCACGGTCGCACCCCCAGTTGAATCGGCAGAGGCGGGCGCGACCGCGGTCCACAGCGAGTCCGAACGCAGGGCGTCCATTCGTTCCTGCCGCCAGCGCCCAAAGGCACCCTCTAATTCCGGATGAGGGCCTTCGAAGCGCTCCTTGAGGCGCTGAGCCTCGGTCGTCCGTCGAGCCAGTTCACTGGCCTGAGGCTCGGTGGGCACGAGCATACCGTCTTCGCGCCGGCCGATGATGGCCTCCTTCACATCGGCGAAGAAGGCGCCCATCGAGTAGAAATCGCGGGCCGTAATGGGATCAAACTTGTGGTCATGGCACTGGGCACACCCGATGGTTTGCCCCATCCAGACCGTGCCGACGGCACGAACCCGATCGGTGAGGTAGCGCGACTCGTAATCCTTCTCCTGCGCCCCTCCCTCCTCGGTGGTGAGCAAGAGTCGGTTGAAGCCCGAAGCCACCCGGGCCTCCATCGAGGCGTTCGGCAACAAATCGCCGGCCAGTTGTTCCCGAGTAAACTGGTCGAAGGGCTTATTGTTGTTGAACGAGCGAATGACGTAATCGCGGTAGGGCCAGATGTTCCGCGGATTGTCGGAATGGTAGCCGACGGTGTCGGCGAAGCGCACGAGATCGAGCCAACCATTGGCCATGCGTTCCCCGTATTGAGGCGTGGACATCAGGCGATCCACCAACCGCTCATAGGCACCGGGGTCGGAGTCGGCCTCGAAGGCGTCCACCCACTCTGGGGTCGCTGGTAAGCCGGTGAGATCTAGGCTCAAGCGTCGGGCCAGCGTACGGCGATCGGCCTCGGGCGCGGGCTTCAGACTCAATGTCTCCAAACGGGCCCGAACCAACCGATCGATGCCACCCTCCCCCTCCGAGCCTGCCAAAACCGCCGGTCGAACGATGGGTTGATAGGCCCAGTGCCCCTGATACTCGGCCCCCTCGGCGATCCACCGCTGAAGCAATGCCTTTTGTTCCGGCTTCAGCGGCTTGTGCGCCTCGGGCGGCGGCATCAATTCTTCGACGTCATCGCTGAGGAGTCGGTGCACTAATTCACTCCCGGCGGCATCGCGCGGCAAGATTGCTTTCTTGCCTGACTTGGCCGGCTTGAGCGCCTCCTCGCGACGATCCAAACGCAGCCCCCCTTTCATTTTCTGGACATCCGGACCGTGGCACGAAAAACAGTGCTCGGAGAGGATCGGTCGGATGTCGCGATTGAACTGGACCGGACCCGTCGTGGCCGAAACCGGCGCCGCCTCAACGACCAGCGAACCACAGGCCAACGCAGCGGAAAGGACCCAGCGGGCCAGCGGCCTGAGAGTGCGAGCGTTCATGGAATGCCATGGATGCTGGACTCGCCTCACCAGATGCCAACCCTGAAAAACGCCCTTGGGCGAAGAAATCCTCTTCAGACTCCCCTGTTTTCTCTGGCTCAACTGACCCGATCGTTCCGGCGAGGGTTCTTGCCCGGTGGGCAACCGGACTGAGAGAGCGACTTGTCTGCTGCGACGACGCGTTGCCTTGCTTGTGCTCGCCGGTGCGACCTAAGTTGCCGCCAACCCCCTCAGCAATCACCCCGACACGATGATCCGCCCGCCGACTCTTACAGCGATCCCGGCAACCCTGCTGGCCCTGGGCGCCCTGGCGACGTTTCACAGTGCCTTCAATTTCCCCGCCTTTGGGTGGTTGGTCTTGGGATATCTCGGCTGCCTGTTTGAACTGAGGAGATTGCCCACATCCCGACACGCGTTCTACGTCGGGCTGGTAATCGGGCTCGGCGTGTATGTCCCGCAAATGCGCTTCCTCTGGGATATTTTCAAAGCCGCCGCTATCCCGCTTTGGCTCATCCTCTCCCTGTTCCACGCCGCTTTTCTCCTGATTTTGAACCGGGTCGAGGTTCGGTGGGGTGGGCGAGCGGCCAGCCTGCTCTTGCCCGTGCTCTGGTGCGGTATCGAATACTTGCGCAGCGAGGTGTGGTGGCTGCGCTTCGCCTGGTTCACGGCTGGCGAATGCTGGCCGCCGGGACTGGCCCCACAGATTCTGCAACGACTGGGGATCTATGGCCTGGGCTTCGGGTTGGCCTACGCCGCCGGTCAAGGGGCGATGCTGCTCTCGGCAACCGATCGCGCCTCACGTCGAAGGGCCTGGCTCGGCATTTCAAGTGCCTTCGCCGTGTTTGCCCTAGTCACTCTGTTTCCGACGCCGAGGGAGGATCCAGCCACCCAACGGCTGCAAGTCGCCGGCATCCAACTGGAGTTCCCAGCGCTTCCGGACCTCCTCAAAGGCCTCGACTCGCTCACTCGGTCTCATCCGGAAGCCGAGTTGCTCATGCTCAGTGAGTACTCTCTGGAAGGCCCGCCGACTAAGGCGCTCAAGAACTGGTGCCGGCAAAACCGCAAATGGCTGGTGGTCGGAGGCAAGCAACCCATCGAGGCCCCGGCTCCCGAAGCCATGACACCGGCCATTGAAGGCACGAATGGAACCGCAATGGCCACGCCCCTTTCCGCCAGCGGGTTGCCCTGGTTTGGGTCCAACGCGCCCAAGGAACGTTTCTACAACACGGCCTTTGTCATCAGCACCAACGGCGAAGTTGTTTTCCAGCAAGCCAAGTCGCGGCCTATTCAGTTCTTTGCCGATGGCGAACCGGCCCCATCACAGACGGTCTGGGATTCGCCGTGGGGCAAACTCGGCATCGCCATTTGCTACGACGCCAGCTACCGGAAGGTGATGGATGGTCTCATCCGACAGGGTGCCGTCGCCCTCTTGATCCCCACCATGGATGTCGAGCAGTGGGGCGCCTACGAACACCAACTCAATGCCCGCATGGCGGTGATACGGGCCGCTGAATACCGCGTGCCGATATTCCGCGTGGCCAGCTCTGGTGTTTCCCAAATCATCGATCGGGAGGGTCACGAAACCGACACCGCGCCGTTTCCGGGCCCCGAAGCAACCTTGGCGGGCACTCTCCGCTTTACCGCATCGGGTGGTTCCATTCCGCCCGACGCCGGGTTGGCTCCTGCCTGCACTGCCGCAACGGCTGCCGTAATTCTCTGGCTCACCCTCGTTTCTTGGCGAAGGCCGAAAGTTCCGGGAACGATCCGTTGATCCCATGAATCCAGCTCCGCTGAAGATTCGCACTCCTTGTTCTTCCTGAAATTCACAGCCATCAGCAGAGGATCGGAACCAGCAATAAGGGCGATCCCTCCCAGTCTATCACGTGCAGCGTGCCCGACGGTCTTCACACCCAGCCCTGCAACCCAATCCCATTCAAAAACCCAGCGCTGAGGGCGGGTTGAGCTCAATCAAGAACCCAACCTTTTCGCAGGGGACAAGTTTCTAAGGAATGCGGGGTGTCGAAAACAAAACCTCGCCGAGAGGCGGAGTCTTTCATGTCTTGGTTGGATTTCAGGATCTGGAGGGCCCAGTGTCCCGATTGAAACTTCCCCATTCCCCTCTGCACTATGTCCTTCCTGTCTTTGCCCATCGGGCTTATCCGGACCTGCCTGCTGACCCTTTCGGTTGGCTTGCATTTGCACGCCGCCGACTGGCCCTGTTTCCGTGGACCTGGCGGTCTCGGGATTGCCTCTGCTGACGCCCGTCCACCCATCCAGTTCTCACCCACCGCCCATGTCGCCTGGCGTATCGACTGTCCTGCGGGCAATTCATCCCCCATCGTCGTCGGAAAATCCGTCTTCCTCACCGCTGCGAGCGATCGTCGCCTCTCACTCCTTTGCCTGGACTTGGCGACCGGTCAAACCCGCTGGCGACGGGACATGGATGTCCCACGCACTGAAGAGGTTCACCGCACCGTAGGCAGCCCCGCCTCCGCCACACCGGTCTCCGACGGACACCGCGTGTTCGTCCATTTCGGATCCATGGGCATGGTGGCTTTCACCCTCGATGGACGCGAATTATGGCGTCATCCACTGCCCATTACCGAAACGGAGTACGGGGCCAGTTCATCCCCTGTTCTCGCCGGCGGACTGCTCATCCAACTCATCGACCAAGACAGTCACTCGTACCTGATCGCCCTGAAGACGGAAGACGGCTCTCGAGCGTGGCGCTTGGAACGACCGGATATGCGACGAGGCTTCGGCACTCCGGTGCTGTGGCCCCATCACGGACGCAAGGATTTGGTCGTCCCGGGAACCATTTTTCTGACAGGACTCGACCCCGCCACCGGTGCGGAGCGCTGGCGCATTCCCGGGCTTGCTCGCATTACCTGCACTTCACCCGTTTTCGAAGGCGACCGACTGGTCGTTGCCAGTTGGACCACCGGGGGCGATCGAGGTGCCGACCGCATCGAACTCCCTGCTTTTGATGACGTGCTCAAGACTGCCGACCGAGACGCGGACGGGCGATTGTCGCTGGCCGAGTTGCCTGCCGGTGCGGCTCAGGAACGCCGAAAACATCTCGACGGGAATCGCGACGGGTTCGTGGACCGAAGCGAGTGGGAATCAATGGCGGCCATTTTCGCGCGGGTCGAGAATCAGGCTTTTGCCGTCGAACCCGACACCGACGGAACCCTCCGAGAGACCGGTGTCCGCTGGCGTTTCAAGCGTGGCCTTCCCTATGTCGCATCCCCGCTCATCCATGAGCATCGCGTGCACCTCATCAAAAACGGCGGCTTTGTCACCTGCCTCGATGCCCGCACCGGACTCCCCCACTTCCAGGAAGAACGGCTCGGGGGCGGCGGCGACTACTACGCCAGTCCCGTCTTGGCTGGGGGGCATCTTTATTTCGCCTCCCAGCGCGGCGTCATCACAGTCCTCCGTGATAGCGCCGAGTTCCAAGTTGTCGCCTCCAACGACCTGGGTGAATTTATCCACGCCTCACCGGTGCCCGTCGGCAACCAGTTGCTGGTGCGGACTGCGTCCCATTTGTACGCATTTCGTTGACCGCAGAACGTCGGTAATAAGCACCTCCCCAGACTCGCTCACCCGAGTCGCCAGGATTGTGTGTTTGAGCGTTCATTCGCGGCGACGGTTCGGAACTCACGCGATACGGTGATCCTGGAATCGAAATAAGGCTCGTGACTCCGGCCTGACCTCACCTCACCTCTCGCCTCGATGGAAAACCTCAGGCAGCCTCCCTTTCATGATCTCCCGTTCTTGGTTAGGCCGCTGGCTGGCCTTCTGTGTCCCTGCGATGATTTCTGCCGCTGTGTGGACTCAGGCCGAAGAATACCCGTTAGGTCCGGACTCGCAGTTCAACCCCTCGGTGCCCCACGGCACGGTGACCAAACATACCTTCACAGCCACGTCCGCCAGTCTCTTCCCCGGCACGCGTCGTGACTACTGGGTTTATGTGCCGCGGCAGTATTTGCCCGCGAAACCGCCTTGCTTGATGGTCTTCCAGGACGGCGGCGGCTACGTGTCCACCAACGGCTCCTTTCGTGCCCCCATCGTCTTCGACAACCTCATTGCCCGCGGCGAGATGCCGGTGACCGTCGGCGTATTTATTAACCCCGGAGTCTTACCCTCCGCGCAGGGAACCAACGCCCTGCCTCGCTACAATCGCAGCTACGAATACGACGGCCTCGGCGATCGCTACGCACGCTTCCTTGCCGAGGAATTCCTGCCAGAAGTTCGCAAGTCGATCCACTTCACCGACGACCCCAATGGCCGTGCCATTGCCGGCGCCTCCAGTGGAGCCATCGCCGCGTTCACCGCCGCTTGGGAACGCCCCGACCTGTTTCGGCGGGTCTTCAGCACCATCGGCACCTACGTCGGACTTCGAGGTGGCAACACCTACCCCATCCTCATTCGCAAAACCGAGCCCAAGCCTCTGCGCGTCTTCCTGCAGGACGGCTCGAACGACCAAAATATCTATGGTGGCAACTGGTGGATCGCCAACCTCGACATGCACAGCGCGCTCGAGTTCTCCGGCTACGAACTTGAGAAGGCCTGGGGCACCGGAGGCCACGACAGCAAACAGGCTGGAAGCGTCTTCCCGGACGCACTCCGTTGGCTGTGGAAAGACTACCCTACGCCGGTGAAAGCCGGCCACGGCTCGAAACAACCGCTGGTCCGAGAAGTCCTGAGCGCAGGCGAAGAGTGGTCTCCAGTCGCTACAGATCTTGTCCGACAGATTTGGGCCGACGAGAACGGGACTGTCATCGCTGAAACACCACAAGGGCTCCAGCGACTGGAAGACTCCCACGGAGTTGCATTGAGTGGAGCCGAAACGCGGAGGCTGAAGCCCCACTTCTCGACCCTCACCGCTGCCTCCGTGACTCGACAGGACGGACACGGCTACCGCCTCTACTCCGCCAAGCGCAAAGTGTCTCACCAACCTCCCTCCGGTCGCCTTCAACACCACACCCTCACCGGGCTCGAGATGCC
>JAPLUF010000187.1 GCA_026397755.1 Verrucomicrobiota bacterium | reverse complement strand
CCGCGAATTGGCCATCCAGGTCAGCGAAGAGGTGCACAAATTGGCGTTCTTCAAGCGGGGCGTGAAACCCCTGCCCATCTACGGCGGCCAGAGCTACGAACGGCAGTTCTCCGGATTGCGCGCCGGGGCCAATGTCATCATCGGCACTCCAGGTCGCGTCATCGACCACATCGACCGCAAGACCCTGCAACTCGGCGGTATCAAGACCGTCATCCTCGACGAGGCCGATGAGATGCTGAACATGGGCTTCCGCGACGATATCGAGAAGATCCTCTCGTCCACACCCCCGGAGCGGCAGACGGTGATGTTCTCTGCGACCGTGCCGCGGCCCATCGAAGAACTCATTGCCCGTTACACACGCCAACCCGTGCGGGTCCGCATCGAGACCAAAGCTCTCACCGTGCCGACCGTCGAGCAGGTGTATTTCGAAGTCGATCGCCGCTGGAAGTTTGAGGCCCTGACCCGGCTCATCGACCTGCACGACGTGACGCTGGCCATCGTCTTCGCCAATACCCAGCGGGTGGTGAATGAGCTAACCGAGCAACTCATGGGCGCGGGCTACACCGCCGACTGCATCCACGGCGGTATGCCCCAAGCATCCCGCGACCGGGTGATGAGCAAGTTTCGCTCGGGCGGCCTGCGCTTCTTGGTGGCCACCGATGTGGCAGCCCGCGGTATCGATGTCGACGACATCCAGGTGGTGTTCAATTTTGATCTCCCCTACGACGCGGAAGACTACGTTCATCGCATCGGGCGCACGGGACGCGCCGGACGCAGCGGAATTGGCATCTCCTTCGCCAGTGGCCGAGAAGTCTTTGTCATCCGGGACATCGAGCGTTTCACCCGCCAGCGGATACGCCGCGGTGAAATCCCCAGCACGAACGAAATCGAGGACGCTCGTCGCGATCAGTTCCTCAAGAGTCTCCGCGAAACGCTGCAGGCGGGCGATTTCCGCCATTATGATCACGTGATCGAGGCGCTGCTGGAGGAAGGTTTCGATTCTTTGGATGTCACCAGTGCCGCCATCCACCGACTCATCGGCAAACCCAGCGACGAGGCAGCCAAACCAGCCAAGGCCGCGAAGAACTTAGCCGCAACCGCCCCGACTGCGGCATCCTCAGCAGCGGTTGTCCCACCGGCCGCCAGCGCGCCAGCAAGCCCCCGCCCCGCGTTACCCAGTGCCCCGGTCAGGGCACCAGCGTTGGCTCCCAAGGCACCTCATACAGCCAGCTTCGAGGCGCCTCTTCCCCGCAAGTTCGAACCCCGTGCAGTGGAGCCCGTGCGGGTCGACCGTGCCAAACACGAGTTGCCCCGTGCTCTCAAGACCACGGCGCCCGTGCCGGTTCCATTCGTTCCGCCGGCGTTCCCGAAGACCAGTGCGGTGATCCCCATCGCGGCACCGGCTTCCCCGAAGCCCCGGACACCGAAGCCTGCGACCTTGGCACCCTCGACCCCGGCTCCGACTTCGGACACTGCGTCCCCAACCAATGCGGTGGCCGTGACGCCTCCGCTTCCTAAGACCCCGAAAGCCCCCCCGGCACCGAGCATACCGCGTCCCAATGAGGCTGAGGCAGTAGACTCCAAGTCTCCGCCCGTTGAGGCGACGGTGGGCGTCACCCGCCTGTGGATTAGCACCGGTGAGGAAAGTGGAACCACGGCCGAAGCCCTGCGCGATTTCATCTTGGGGACCACCGGTGAGCCGGCCACCTCACTGGGCCGTATCGATATCCGCGAGCGACACAGCTTTGTGGATGTCCCGGGCGACCGGGCGGCCTCCTTCGTCTCGCGCCTCAAGCGCGCAGAATTCGGCGGCAAACGCGTCAAAGCTAAAGTAGCCTGATCCGTTCTTCACCTTCGCTTCGGCGAAGGTTTTTTTCTAGGGCGTGCATGCAAACGCATGCAACGCCCGAACGGACGGCCTGAGTGCAGTGCGCTGACAGGCCGAGCCAAACTCCTCCGGGCTTGGGGGACTCCTGCTCCTCCCTTAGCCTTCGGGAAATGAACGTTACGCTTCGCGGCCGGCGCCAGCATCACCGCACGGTCTCCTTCGACGCATTGGCCAATGCCGTAGTGCTCATCGAGCAACGCCTGCTCCCTCATGAATTCCGGTTGGTGAAGACCCGCGACTACCGGGAAACCGCCGAAGCCATCACCACCATGGTAGTCCGAGGTGCCGGAGCCATCGGAGCGACAGCCGCCTACGGCCTCGCTCAAGGTGCTCGCGCCTTTCGGGGGCAGCGAATGGACCGTTTCGAAGCACATATCGAAACGGTGTACCAAACACTCAAGCAGGCGCGACCCACGGCTGTGGATCCGGTCAATGCCATGAATGCCATCCGTGAGGAGATGTCCATTGGCGAAACAGTTTCCGAGCGCCAGGACATTGCATTTGCAGCAGCCTCCCGATTCGCGGAGGAAGACGTCGAGCATTGCCGCGCATTGGGCGAACACGGTGCTTCCCTCATCCGGGATGGCATGAGGGTTTTGACTCACTGCAACGCCGGATGGTTGGCTTTCGTCGACATCGGTACGGCCACAGCTCCGATGTATGCGGCCCAATCTGCCGGCCGAAAGTTTCACGTCTACTGCGATGAAACCCGCCCCCGGTGCCAGGGTGCCTCGCTCACCGCTTGGGAACTCGCTCAGCAGGGCATCAGCCACCAGATCATCGCTGACTCGGCCGCCGGATTTCTCATGAGCCGGGGCGAGATCGACCTGGTCATCGTGGGCAGCGACCGGGTGTTGGGGAAGACCGGTGAGGTCGCCAATAAGATCGGTACCTACACCAAGGCCGTATTGGCACACCGCCATGGCATCCCCTTCTACGTGGCCATTCCGCTCTCCACCATCGACTGGGAACTGGGTTCCGGGCTGGAGATCCCCATCGAAGACCGATCGGGCGATGAGGTCCTGGGAGCATGGGGGGTGCTTCCGGGTAAGGGCGGTAAGCCCGGAAAACGGGCCTATGTGCGTATCGCTAACCCCACTAGCACGGCCCGCAACCCCGGCTTCGACGTGACTCCCCCGGAGTTGATCACCGGGATTATTACTCCCCACGGCATCCTCAAGCCGAAGGCCTTGAGCAAGCTGCGCGGAAAGCGCTGAACACCCCCTGCGAGCGCAGGACCGGTCCCGCGGAGCGCCACATACGCCAAGCAGAGGTTCCATCACGACCACGCCCAGGGACGGTCTGGGGGTATGCGGCGTTCCTTCAGAACGCTCCGAGTGTGTGCGCGATACCCGGGGTTTCACCCCGGGCTGGTATAGGGGTAGGGATGGCCGTTGCCGGCCACCCCTCCCTCCGAACCGGACGGGCGGATTTCCCGCATCCGGCTCTCCAGTCGGTGAGTCACCCGCTTGCGGCGGGACTGGTACGTTTGGCTAGGGCTAAGGCGT
>JAPLUF010000106.1 GCA_026397755.1 Verrucomicrobiota bacterium | reverse complement strand
GACGGTGTAGATCATGGTCTCGGCCGGAGCTAGAAACACGCTGAAGGACAGTTCCCCTTCCTTCTCGTAGCGGTCTGTGTAGCACAGGCGAACCACCAGTGAGCGCCCTTCTTCCAGTGGGAGTCGGCCGAGCTCGAGACCGGGGTCTCGATAAATGGCTTTCAGAGTGGCTTCCGCCAGGGTGGCTTCGACCCAGGTGTAATGGGTTTTCAGGGCGGCCAATCGCGCCGCAAATCCGTGGCGTCGGGTGGAGTAAGGCCGTTGCAATTTGGTGTAGAGCCGCAATCGGGCGGCCGTGGCCACTTGCAAACGGGGTGCCTCGAGAAACCGGTACCATTCCTGAGTCCAAGGCCATTGGATCAGGCTTCGTGCGACCAGTTTCCAGCGGCGAATGACCCCGCGGTGCCCGCCGCCGGGATAAAGGACTGAAGGCAGGCTGAGGGTTTTGCTCAGAACCTGTGCCCATGGAGGAGACTGCGGGGAATCACTGGTCATCGGATGGCGTCGAAATCGAGCGACGACTCAACCCACTCGTCGTGGCAAAAGCTATTCAAATCGCTGATTTTCCAGTCGATCGTCAACGCGTGGGACTCGTTGGTGAACGATCTCCAAAAACGTGCAGCTTGAGGCTCTGGCGATGGGTTCTCGAGCGGTGGATCATCCAGAGGCTAATCAGAGGCCAGACGAACCATCCGAATCGGGCCGCGCCCTGGATTGGGCGTACGGCCATGGTCTCGGAATCGGCGAGGGACAACAGGGCCACGGGGGCCGATGCGGGCAACGAGAGTGGCGAGACGCCCGCGATCCAAATCCCCACGTGCAAGTAGTCGTTGTCGATGCTGGCGATGATCGCTCCGGCCATGAGCGGCAGTACGCCAATGAAGAGCAGGCCCATGCCCACGGCTCGGCCCCCTTGGGCATCCAACAGGGCTTGCAGCGATCCGGTCACCGCGAAAAGGATCAGGCAGTGGATGATCAGGATTTGAAGCCCTGCGTGATGGCCCGGAAACCAACGCGATTCGAGCAGGCCCTGGGTGAAGAGGTACCAGCCGATGCCACCGCAAAGTGAAAGGATTGCAGTGCTGAGGGTGGCCGAATCGGTGTCACCGAAGGCGGGCAAACGATCCTCGCCGTTCTTGAAGGCGCGCCGCCAACCCCGGACTTGCCGCTCTCGGTCCGGCGTGATGATCCCGGCGAGCACACAGGCTAGGCCGGTGGTGAACAGGCCGTACACAGCGATCATGGCCAGCGCCTCCGTGTTGTCTGGCTTCCAGTCGATGGCTTGAGGGGTGAACCAACGGAAATTTCGAGACGGGAATAAGTCTCCGGGATCAATGAGCGGCAGCGCATGCCCGAGCAGCACCACTTGCATCGCAATAAAGGTGCCCACCGCCCAGAATTGGCTGAGCAAATGAGCCTCTTCCTGCCGCCACTTGCGGCAGAGCATTACTACGAACAGGCCGATCAGCCCGGCTTGGGAAACCGTGGTGAAGACCACCTCGGGCAGCTTGAGATTGAAGAACCGAGGCGTTGGAAAGAAATTCTGACCGATGCGCAGCGCTGCACCGGCCTTCTCGGGAAGCAGATCCGGCAAGCTCTCGTAGAAGACCGGTGTGATGGTCAGGTACTTGAAGAAAACGAGACCGAATTTGGCCAACTGGGGGATGACGGTGTAGAGCGAGAACACCATTCCGATGGAAATGAGAAAGGCCCATCGGCGGTTCCGGACAACGGTGCCGGTCAGGAGTCCGGTGGCGTGGTAAGTGACCGCGGTGGTGAAGAGAATCCAGTACAGCGGAGCCCAGGCCGAAGCGGGAACATGCCCCCGAGCCATGGCCCAGGCGGTGAACGGGAGGGTGGAGGCGGCCAAGAGGTATTCGCGCAAGGGCAGGCCGAAGAGGTATCCTAATACCTTGGTCAGTGGGGCCATGGGGACGAGTCGTTGGTAGTCGACGCTCCCTTCGTCCCGTTCGGTGATCATGCCGCCGGAGACTTGGGCGGTGCCCATGACAAATAAGATGAAGGCTTGCAGTACCAGCAGCGGGATGATGGCTGCGCGGGCGGCGCTCACCGGATCGGACTCGGTGCGAATACCCAGTGAGTAGGAGATGCCGACGATGAACGCGGACAGCACCAGCGTGATGCAAAGCCCAACAGCTAAATCGCGGGATCGAAGCCGGGAGCGGGCGTAGCGTCGCAGCACGGGGTTCTCCCAGAGCCGCCAAGCGGAGACCTCGTTTTGGTCGGAGTCCGTCGTAGGGGCGTTCATGGCAGGAGAGGCGGGGTAGCAATGTCGACGAGGAGTTCCTCCAGTGAGGAACGTTTCTCTTCGAAGGTCCTCAGACGGACCCGGCGTCGAATCAAAGCTTCCAACAGTTCCGCCTGGGCTTCGTCATCACCGGTGAACTCGAAGGAGATTCGCGCGGATTCGACGCGCAGTTCACCGATCGTCGGCTGTTGGGCGAGCCAATCGGTGGCTTCGGACGGCGGCGAGAGCAAGCCGAGGGTCAACCTTCGGCGGGTGTTGCCGAGTTGAGACCGCACCTCGTTGACGCTCCCGTGTGCCAACAGTCGGCCTCGGTTGAGGATGCACAACGCGGTGCACATCTCGCTCAACTCGCTGAGAATGTGGGAACTGATGAGAATGGTCGCACCGGTGGCGGCGAGGCGTTGCAGAGCGGTGCGGAGATCCCGGCGGGCCATCGGATCGAGCCCGCTGGCCGGCTCATCAAGAATGAGCACTCGGGGTTCATGCAAGAGGGTCTTGGCCAAGACCACCCGCTGGGTCTGGCCTCTGGACAACTCACGGCAACCGTTGTTCCGCAAGTTCGACAGGCCCACGGTTTCCAAGCATCGGTCGGCGCGTTGACGCCGCTGTTGTGCATCGCGTAACCCGTAGGCGGCCGCGTAGAAGTCGAGGAACTCCCACACCTTGAGATCGCTGGGGACCGGAGCCAAGTCGGGCATGTAGCCCATGAGTCGACGGGCTCGGCGGGGGTCTTCGGCGATGTCGACACCGTCGAAGAAGACATCGCCGTGGGTGGGTTCCATGAGCGTGGCTAGCACCCGGAAGGTGCTCGTTTTGCCCGCGCCATTGGGGCCCACGATGCCCAAGATCTCGCCCGGCGGTACCGCCAGAGTGAGGTTGTCGACGGCGACAAAATCCCCGTAATCGACCCGCAGAGATCGGATATCTACAGCCAGGCGGCCTGCCATGCGGCCTGCCGGCGCGAGGCCCCCGGCTGTGCTGCCCAGCGGTGGGGAGTTAGGGGGCAAACTCGAGTTCATCCCAGTCAGCAGGCAGTTGAACACCCAACTCGTTCATCTCTCGCGAGACCTCCGCGGATCGTCGTTCGCGATCTGCCTCGTATATGGCCAGTTGGTCCGGCCGCAGCACTGACTTAAGAGCATCGCGTGGATGGAGGTTGGCGGGTGCGATTTCACCGGTCGCCCCCTCGAGTCGGATGGACGCGTCATAATCCGGAGACGACTGGGCCATGATGCCGAAGAGTTGATCTGTTTGCGCAGGGTCGAGTTGAACGAGGTTGTTAATTCGTTGCACTTGCATGTCGGCGTACTGCTGGACTCGCTGAGACCTTTCCTCCAGACGCTCGGCTTTGAAGGCTTCCAGTTGAGGGCCCGTGAGCAGGCCTTCCATCACCGGGTCCAGTCCTTCATCGGTGCGGTCATTGCGCATCGACTTCACAAGCTGCAAGTAGGTGGTGTCGTCGCTGGAAATGAGATCGTTCCATTTCTTTCGATCCGCCCGGGATTTTTCGGAGAACCACTTCTTCAGGGCTTCTTGTTGGTTGGGGTTCAGGTCGTACTTGCGGGCCAGTTCTCCGATGAGGCTGTCGGCCCGGCTTTTGAATTTCTGATCGGCGATGCGCTCAAACAGCGGTGCCATGTCGCGGAGCAGGGGTTGCGCGGCGCGGAAGAGATCGTCGGAACTAACCGGGCGCCCCTCGCGCAGACGTTGGGCGATATCACGGCCCCGGTCATAGGCGGTTTGCGCGGGCGAGCGTGACGAACGGGGGCGGGTTTCCTCGAGGGCCGCGATGCGGGTGCGTGCCTGCTGTAACTCAGACTCCAGGTGCTGGATTTGCGCCTCGGGAGAGCCAGTCACCCCAGGTCTGCTGTGTTGGAACAAGCCGACACCTAGCCCTCCCACGGCCAGTCCGATCACCAGAGGCACCACCGAGCGGAGACGTTGTGATGGGATCATAGGGGAGAGAGGTTCGCTGGGACGAATTCAGCGCCAGGGATGCTTACTCCCGGCTGCGGACTTCGGTGGCTGTGGGGAAGTCGGTCGGGATGGGCAGGGTGACCCGGCCGGTGGCCGCCCATTCGGTGCCGCGCAGGAGGGTAGTGATGAAACCGATGCACTTTTGGGATGTGAGGTCTGGGCCGTTGTTATGACCGAGAGCCGTGTGGAACACCCGACCTTGACCGAAAGCGATAGTGAAGAGCAGCGGCTCGTGCTTGCCAGTTCCGTGCGTCTTGGGGTCCGAAAAGGCCGTGGCCAAGACGGTGAGGTTCTTGGCCGGTCCGCGCAGGCGATCGTAGAGTTCGTCTTTCGCGTGCATCCATTGCGGCGGGAGTCCCTCCATGATGGGGTGCTTGGGCTCGCGGGTGGTCATCTGGAAGGCATGCTGGCTGCCATGGCTGCCGCCCGGCCCCGGTGAGGTGTCCCGCACGATCTTGCCTTCCCAATAAAGCCACGGCCCGGACTGTTCGTTGCGCCCTTCCCAACCGCCGACGCCGATCATTTCGTTGTACTCGGGCCATTTGGAGAAGGCGTTGTTGGCGGCATGGACCGAAACGAAGCCGCCGCCCTTCCGGACGAAGGCAACCAGGCTTGTCCGCAGTTCCTCGGGCCAGAGGTCGCCGTTGTAGTTGGAGAGCACCACTGCCACGCCGTCGAGCTTGGGTTTCACCGCGGCCATGTCACCGCCCTTGCTGGGCAGGGTGACGACCTCCACCGAAAAGCGTCCGGAAGCTTCGAGAACCTTCTTCAGGTGGGGCGTGGAGGAGCGCCAGTCGTGGTTGTTTTGGCCGTCGATGAGAAGAACCCGAAGTCGGCCGGAATCCGCGGCGAACACGGACATCGTCAACCACACAGCAAGTAGCAGGAAACGGTGGATCATCGCCGCACGTTGCCGTTGGGAAGAGACCCTGACCAGTCAGAAAAGACTGGACCCGGCGAGCGACTCTGGAACGGGTGGATGCGTGGTCTCGCCGGGGGGTTGAGGGTGTGGGTGCGGAAGTTTTTTTCGGTGCGTTTTTCGATGAATGAGGAATTGTGAGGTCTTCCCGAATCCCTGTTTCCCATGAGCTCCCTCTTCCCATTGTCTCCCTCTCGCCAAGGAATCGCTGGCCTGATGCAGCGAACCCGTCGAACGGCGTTGGTGATGGCTTCTTGCGCCACAATATTCGCGGTTCAAGCCCATGACTGGCCCGAGTTCCGCGGCCCGACCGGACAGGGTCTCTCTCCGGCGAAACACGTTCCCATCCGCTGGAGCGGGAGTAGCAATGTGGTCTGGAAGACCCCGTTGGCGATGGCTGGGTGGTCGTCTCCGGTCTTAGTGAAGCAACACCTCTACCTGACGGGTTCTCGTGCCAAGCCCGGGTCCAGTGGTTTGGAATTGGCAGTGCTGTGCCTCGATGCGCGGTCTGGTGCAATTCTCTGGAGCACCAACGTTTTCACGCCGGACAATGGAGCAAATCTCCATCGCAAGAATGGTTATGCTAGTCCGACACCTGTGGTGCGCGACGGTCGGCTCTACGCCCATTTTGGACACCTGGGCACGGCTTGTCTGGATCTGAAGGGGCAGGTGATTTGGCGACAGACGTCGGTTCAATATCCGCCGGTCCACGGCAACGGCGGGTCGCCCGTTTTGGCGGGAGACCATTTGATCTTTAGTTGCGATGGAGCTTCGGATCCGTTCGTGATCGCGCTGGATTGTAAGACGGGTGCGGTGCGGTGGAAGACCCGGCGGCCGAATGATGCGTTGGCCAAGAAGTTTTCGTTCAGTACGCCCTTGCTCATCACTCATGCCGGCCGTCAGGAACTCATTAGTCCGGGTGCTGGTGGTATCTATGCCTACGACCCACTCAGCGGTCGACCGCTGTGGCAGGTGGGCACGGGCACCGGCTTCTCGGTGGTGCCCCGACCGGTCTTCGCGCATGGGTTGCTCTACGTGAATATCGACTACGATTTTCCTAAGCTCTATGCGATCCGCCCCGGCGGTGAGGGGGATGTCACAGCGACCCACTTGGCTTGGCAAATCGGTCGTGGGGCCCCCAGCACCCCCTCGGCCTTGGTCGTGGGAGACGAGCTCTACTTCGTCTCCGATGCCGGTATTGCGACGTGTGCCGATGCGCAGAGCGGCAAGGTGCATTGGAATGAACGGCTCGGTGGTGGATTTTCGGCTTCGCCGGTGTTCGCCGATGGCCGGATTTATTTCCAGAACGAGGAAGGCGTCGGCTTCGTGGTTCAGGCAGGCAAAACCTTCGAACTACTGGCCCGCAACGAATTGGGTGAGCGCACGCTGGCCAGCAGTGCTGTCGATGATGGAACTCTCTATTTGCGGGGAGCCGAGCATCTCTATCGCATTGGCAAGAAGTGAGGCGGTGACGGCCCAGAGGGTTTTTTCGGGGGGGAGCAGGGTTTGATCGCCGGCTCTCCATGGTCCGAGCGTGGCAACCCGACCGCTGCCTTGCTCCGGACCCCCGGTGCGTGGTTCTGTTCGGATTCCGGTGAGGCACGCAGTTTTCGTGAGGTCACCGGGCTGCCATGCCTGTGCCCTTTGCCTTTCCCACGGCCCGTCTCACCTGTTCGCGTTGTCGACGCCCGGCCTCCGCCTGCTGGTGCGCCGAGTTGACGCCGGTCGAAACGGCGACGCGGGTGGTGTTCTTGCAGCATCCCCGTGAGTCCCGGGTGGCCATCGGGACGACCCGCATCGCGCACTTGGGTTTGTTGCGCAGTGAACTCCATGAGGGGATTGAATTTGCCGGTCATCCGCGCATCGAGGAACTGCTGGCCCGACCCGGGACGGCCCTGCTGTTTCCCGGTCCCGGAGCGGTGGCGCCCAATGCTCTCGAACGGCCGCCGGAAACGCTGCTCATCATCGACGGCACGTGGCCCCAGGCGCGCAAGATGGTGGCGCTCAATCCGGCGCTGCGGGCCTTGCCGCGCATCGGATTCATGCCGCGCAAGCCGGGCAATTACCGCATCCGCCGGGAACCCGACCTTCATTGCGTCGCCACGGTGGAAGCGGTGGTTGAAGTGCTCAGCGCCTGGGAGGGGGATGAGCGGCGTTTCCAACCGTTGCTCAGTGCCTTCGACGCCATGGTGGACCGTCAAATTTCCGCCACCGCCGCGCGCACGGCCCCCCCCTCGACGTCGGTTAAAAAGAGCGGATCCGTGGTGGGAAAGCCCGGCCATGCCCAACCTCATGGGCCTGTGGCCCAATCTCGTGGTGGTGGCTGGCGAAGCCAATGCTCATCGGCGGGACAGCCCGGTGCCTGGATCTCCCGAACTCCTCCAATTCGTGGCGATGCGGCTGGCAACGGGGGAAGTGTTTGAAGTGTTTTTGACTCCACGCCGACCGTTGGCGGCTCGGGCTCATCAACGCCTCGAGGTGCCTCAGGAAGCGTTGCTCGGAGGGCTCTCGGTCGCCGAAGCGACGTCGGTCTGGAACGGCTTCCTCAAGCCGGGAGATCGCCTGGTGGGTTGGGGCGATTTTGCGGTCCAACTCTGGGCACAAGAATCCTGGCATCCCGAGTGCGAGCCCATCGATCTACGCATCGTGGCGGCTCATCGTCTCAAGCGCCGTCCGGGGACCGCCGCATTGGCTGCTCAATCGATTGGAGCCAACCTCGAAGGCCCGGCGGTGGCCAGCGGTCGGGCCGGTGCGGCAGTGCGGGCCATGACGGCGTTCATTCGGCGACTGCTGGAAGAACAGCGGGCTGGCTCCGGGCAGGCGTAACCGCCCGGAGGGACTTTCAATTACCCACAGTCATTGACCACGATGACGATCTCGAGCCACGCGCCCGGTGTGCCGATGCGTTTGACGAGGGCGGACTGGTTCGGCCAGAAGTTGCGCGCCACTGTTTCGTTGACGATGACTACTCCCGGCCGTCCCTGAGCGTCGGCGTAGGAGAATTCACGGCCTTCGATCAGGGGCATTCCAGGTTGATTCATCCGCGTTCCGGTAGGGCTCCGCCACTTCCACTGAAACGGCTCTTGACAAAATATTCGGTGCGGTAACCGCATGGTAATACACCGGACAAAAAGCTTCCCATGGCGTCGAGCTTCCCCAGCGATATCGGTTTCACGCGCCCCACAGGTGCCAAATCAGGTTGGTTGCGGCGCTGCCTTTATCACGGGGTTCTCTTGTCTGCTTGCGCGGTTCTGACCCTCGCCGTCCGCAACGTGCTCAAAGGACGTTATATAGAGGAGCGGCATCGGATCGAATTGGCGGGCCGTGCCCGAAGGACTGGCGAGCTGTTGGCCTCCTGGAATTCTTTCCCCACGGTGCCTCTCGACACTGGCTCTGCCGTCAAGGATCTGCTCCTAGCCATTGAACCGGCGATCCAAGACTTCTCCACCGCTGAGAAGGACGCTCTCCGGCGGGAAATGGCCCGTGTCCTCAGCTATCTCGCTTCTCCCGACCCCGAGATGTACTGGCGGCTGAAAACCAATCAGGTCACGCGTTACACGAAAGCTCCCGAGGTCTCGACTCTGCTCGTCGGCACCAACCGCGTCAGAGAGGGCCTCTCCGAAGCGGAACGTATCTCGGCCTATTGGAGTGCCGGCTGGACAAACGCCGCCGGGATTCCTCGCATATCGGCCTTCGTGCCCGGCAGCGTTCGGATCGCCCATGGCGGCGATGCTTCCCACGGAGCGGTCTTCAATAGACGGGCAAGCTTGGGTTTCACCATGGCCGTTCGCAGCATGGATCCGGGGATCCATTATCCAGTTTCCACCACTCCGGATACGAACTCGTTCCTCTATGTCGGATTGCTTGCCAGGACGAGCACTTCCACCAACACCGCTCCGATCCACTTCTCACTTCAATGGATCGGCGAGGACAGGCGCTGGGTGCCCCACGCGCTCTTTGCCGATGGCCTGCTCGATTTCAGGACCGTCTTCTGATTTCGGATGAAAGCCACCCCTCTCCAATTTCCAGCGCACGGGTTTCCGGTCGCGCTCGGCTTGCTCTTTTTGTTCGCCGCCGCGCAGAAGCTTCTCCATCCCGGGCCGGCCACGATGGCGCTCGAATCCATAGATGTCCCCACGGGTTGGGCACGTGCCTTGGTCACGATGGCCATCATCACGGAGATCTACCTGGGCACTTTGCTCGTGCTGCGCAGGGATCTCCGCTATGCACTTGCTGCCAGTTCCGCGCTGCTGCTGGCGTTCACAGGTTATCTTTGGTTCCTCACCACGCTGGCCAATCCTCCCTCCTGCGGCTGCCTCGGCCTCACCGGTATCTTCAGCAACAGCCGCGCGGAAGCCCTACTCGGTCTCTCGCGGAATGTGCTCCTGCTCTGGCTGATCCATTGGAGTCAACGACGCCTATTCCCCTCCATTGCGGACGTGAAGGCCCATGGCGGAACTGACTCCAAACCCATGATGGCGGCATGACACTCGGTTCAGCCAGCAATGCCGGCCATGGATCCAAGCCGATAACCCTGGCACAGGATGCCAATGCGTTCACTTTGATCGAATTACTGGTCGTCATCGCCATCATCGCGGTGCTGGCGGCGTTGCTACTGCCCGCGCTGGCCTCGGCGAAGCGGGCTGCGAAGAGCGTGGGGTGCTTCAATAATCTTCGCCAATTGCACCTCAGCTGGCGTACCGCTGTGGACGGCGTGCCGAACCAACGACTGGACAGCATGGAGATGCAGCGCTGGTTCTTCTTCGAATGGGGGCTGCCCGCAAAAAACTCCGTTTGTCCGACGACTACTGTTCCAAAGCGACTCGAATCATTGGCAAGCTTGGCAGTCGCTTATCGAATCTACAGGTTGCCCAATAATCCAAATTTTATAAACCAAGTTCTGACTGCAGATGAGCGAAGATTAATCGCTCCTGATTTCATTGGCAGCTATGGGTTAAATGGGCACATGAACCCATATTATTTCGGACTAGTTCCAGGACTAGTTGGTAATGACAGTTGGCGTACCGAATCTGAAATATATTCACCTTCTCTGACACCATTTGGTGGTGAATGTTACATCGCTCTTCAATGGCCGATTGCCTCCGACCTTCGCCAACCAGAATTGGATAGCAGGACCTTGATCGATAGAGGTAATAGTGTATCCGCCTTCTTGGTTCCTCGTCACGGACGTGTGCCG
>JAPLUF010000313.1 GCA_026397755.1 Verrucomicrobiota bacterium | reverse complement strand
CAGGAGAAGGGTGTGGCCAAGTCGAAGATGCACGTCTTGGCGGCGCTCACCCGCCTGCGTCAGATTTGCTGCCATCCGAAGCTTGTCGGCAACGACTGCGTTTCGGGCAAGACCGAGACGCTCTTCGAGCTACTCGAGCCCATCTTGGCTTCCGGCAACAAGATCCTGCTCTTCTCCCAGTTCGTGGAGATGCTGAAGCTTTTGGAGGCCGCCTGCCGTGAGCGGGGCATCAAGACTCACATCCTGACCGGCGAGACCAAGGCGCGTATGGAGGTGGTCAATGCCTTCCAGGCCGATCCGGATCCCTGCGTGTTCCTCTTGTCGCTGCGCGCGGCGGGCACGGGGCTGAACCTCACCAACGCCAGTTATGTGGTGTTGTACGATCCGTGGTGGAACCCGGCCGTCGAGGCGCAGGCCATCGACCGCTCGCACCGTATCGGCCAGACCCAGACCGTAATGGCCTATCGACTGATTACTCCGGGCACCGTGGAGGAAAAAATTTGGGACCTCCAGCAGCGCAAGTCGGCCACCATCGCCGACGTGCTCGGCGAGGAAGGTTTCGCCAGCAACCTGTCGAAGGACGACCTCGAGTACCTCTTCAGCGAGGACTGACGAGCGTTTTTTTCGGAAAGCATTGAGGCCGTGCGGACCGTTTTGAATGGATCGCACGGCCTCGTCGTTTGCAGCAGGCCAAGGTCCCGGGTTTGTCTTGGAGACCGGGGAGGGGCCGGGAAGCCGGTCTCGGTCCCAGGCAGATCCCGTTAGGGTTCGTAAAGTCCGACCTCTCGGAGTTGCGCCTTGAACGCCTCCACACGCACCGGGAAATACCGCTGGACGATGCGTTCGACCTCCGGCTTCCAATGTCCCTCGACCGTGTACGTTTCGAAGGCTCCCTCCTTGTAGCGATGAATTCGGTTCCGGTAGTCGCCCCACCGCAGGGCCTCCGCGAACAAGGCTGGTTCCAACTGATCGGCCATCGAGCGGTATCGGGCGGCCGCAGCGCCGGCCGAAAGAGCAGCCCCCGGGGCCATGTGCTTTCTGGCGCGGGTTGCGAACTCACGGCAGAAGTTCGGAGACTGGCGGAGCTTTTGAAAAATGCGGGTCGGTGATTGGTCGTCGTCGTCCTTCAGGCGATTGTCCTGCGGGTCTTCGAGGGTTCGCTCCCCGTCCCAAACTAGAAACTGCCATAGACCCGAAGGATTCCGACGCCGGGCCGCGTACCAATTGGATGAGCGGTCCCAATCGCCGTTGGCGCCGTACAAGTTGAGCAGCATGAAATCGATGAAGGCAGGTACATTTAACTCGGCGCGGAGGGCCTTCTCAGTCACCTCGTTGGTGATACCGGCGTTGACCAACCGCATTAACCGATCCCAGGCGATGGTGTCGCCGGAGAGCACCTTGTCGGCGTTGCGTGCATCGTAATCGACGCTTCGACCACCCCAGGTCCGGGCTGCGAAACCAGCGTCCGGGCGTTCGCACAAATCGTAGATTCCCCAGTAGAGGCCATTGAGATGCAAATGCACGGAGCGACTGCGGGAGGCTGAATGACCCATCACGGAATAGGTCGCCCGCATCCAAGGGTCTCGCAGGTAGTCGGCGCTCCGACGTTCCTTTCCGTCCCAGTGCAGCCAGGAGTGATTGTTGCCGGCGCGGAGAATGAACTGATCAAGGTCCCCCTCTTGCCCGGGGAACAGGGCGTTTTTGAGGGACGGCAGCCCATAGCGGGAACGGAAGACGACACGGAAGGAATGCTTCGGTGATTCTTTGGGGCGGCGATTCCATCCTCCCTGAATCCTCAGACCGGCCTGAACTTGAAAACCCGGACCGCGGGGCGAAGTCCGAAAGGTGAGTTGGACCGGCCGTTCCCAGGCGTCCCCGGATTCCTGGGTATGCCGGTAGAGCCCCCGTTCCTCGCCATAAAGATCTTCGTTCTTCAGGTTCAAAAACAGGTGGGGAAGGGCCTCGAGGGCCTCTTGCAGTCGTTGTTCAGTTTTGGCCCCTCCATCGGCCGGCACCGACATTCGATACCAGGCAGGTGCTTCCCAGCCGTCTTCGCGCCCCCAGGTCGAGGGCAATCCTGCCCCGTCTTGCTGCAGGATCTCGGCGACCGAGAACACCGAGGTCGACGGAGGAGGAGGGGCCGGCTCGGCTCCAGACCGGAGGATGAAAATGACTGCGACGAGGATCAGGAATGGAAGATCGCAGAGGTATCGGCGCACTCCAGAATCATGGGCTGCTCCGGCCCGAAAGGCACGACTCGAACGTGCGCAGCGATCACCGAGCTTTTGGAGAAATCGCCCTACCTCATCCGATACGGTCAGTCTGGCGGCTTCGGTTTGCCTGCTCTGTCGAGCCGATCGAGCCATCGAGCTCCCTGATAGGGACCGATCTCCGAGCGGTCCGTCTGAGGGCGCTAGAAAACCTGGAGACTTGCCACCGCAGTTTGGGGCCGGAAACGGCGCTTTCAGAGAGATCTCCCGACCTAGGAAACTTGTCCGAGGTGTTGCGGGCAGGGTGGCGATTGCCTCGACAGGGGGCAGGGTGGGGGCGAGTTTCCACTCACATGACCGTTCGGGACACCTTGTCGTGGATCACCGAGACGCTTCAATCTGCCGGCATCGAGTCCGGAGAAATCGAGGCGTGCTGGATGCTGTGGCAATTAACCGGGTTCAGTCCGGTTCAGTTGCGTTTGCGGGGTGATTCGTCGGTTTCGCTGGAGCACCGGCAACAGTTGGAGACTTGGGTGCGACGCCGCTGCCAGCGGGAACCGCTGCAACACATCTTGGGCACGGCTCCGTTTCTCGAATGGGAAATTGAAGTCTCCGGTGATGTTCTGGTGCCAAGGCCCGAGACCGAGGTACTGGCCTTGAGGGCTCGGGATTGGCTCCGACAGCGGGCCGGTGGCATTGGGGGTAGACCCTTGAAGGCTCTCGACATCGGCACGGGATCCGGTTGCCTGGCGATGGCCCTGGCCGGCATTCCAGGGGTATCCGTCCAAGCGATCGATATCTCGGAAGCGGCCTTGCGGATCGCCCGATCCAATGCAGCTCGGCTTGGATTCAATGGCATCGTTTTTTTGCATCGCGACCTGAGGAGTCTTGGCGCGACTGAGTTCCAGAATCTGGACCTGATCGTGTCCAACCCGCCGTACATTCCCACCGACGAAATCTCCCGATTGGATCCCGAGGTGCGCGACCACGATCCCCGACTGGCTCTGGACGGTGGGGCCGACGGTTTGGAGTTCTACCGCATCCTAGCCCGGTTGGGTCAGCATTGGTTGAGCGCCTCGGGCTGTCTCCTGTTGGAGTTCGGGGATGGGCAGGCTCCGGCCCTGATCCGGCTCTTTACCGAAGAGGGTTGGGGCGAGATTTCAGCAGAGAAAGACTTGAGCGGGCGCGAGCGGATTCTCATCGTCCATGCATCGGCCGCCCGTGCGATCTGAATCCACCAACCCACGCGGGCATCTCCGGTTCCTCAATCCATGGATAGTTTCTTGATCGAAGGCGGACTCCCCCTAAACGGAGAAGTGACCATCAGCGGCTCGAAGAACGCTGTGCTGCCCATTCTTGCGGCAACGTTGCTCACCTCCGAAACCTGCATCATCCGTCGGGTGCCCGACCTGAGCGATGTCGGTTTCATGCTTAAGATCCTCGAGTCCCTCGGAGCCGAGGTGACTCAGGACGGCAGCACCTTGACCATCCGAGCCGCGAACATCTCCGGCCGCGGTGATTACGAATTGATCCGCAAGATGCGGGGATCGATCTGCATTCTCGGGCCTCTTTTGGCACGCCTGAAGGAGGCCGTGGTGTCGTTGCCCGGAGGCTGCGTGATTGGCACGCGCCCCATCGATCTGCACCTCAAGGGGTTGCGGGGTCTGGGTGCCCAGGTTGAGGTTGAAGCTGGCTATGTGCGGGTGCATGCCTCGCGTTTAGAAGGGCAGATGATTTTCCTCGGCGGTCGCGTGGGACCCACGGTTTTAGGGACAGCCAACTTGATGATGGCCGCCACACTGGCCGTCGGCATCACCGTCATCGAGAGCGCCGCCTGCGAGCCCGAAGTGGTGGATCTGGCCGACTTCCTCATCGCCATGGGAGCGAAGATCACCGGCGCGGGCAGTCCGACGATCACCATCCACGGGGTGAAGGAGCTACACGGTGCCGATCACGAAGTTATCGCCGATCGCATCGAGGCCGGCACCTTCGCCGCCGTGGCTGCGGCGACGGGCGGTGAAGTCATCTTACGCGGGGCCCGGCCCGATCACCTCGGGGCAGTCCTCGACAAGCTCCAGGAGGCCGGCGCGGAGATTCGCCGGGGGGCTGGAATGCTGACGGTCCGAGGCACGGGTTCCATCAAGCCCATCGATATCACCACGATGCCGTATAGTGGCTTTCCCACCGACATGCAGGCCCAACTGATGGCCTTGGCCTGTCAGGCTCCGGGGACGAGCATTATCACCGAGCGCATCTTCGAGTCGCGATTCATGCATGCCTCGGAACTCATGCGTCTGGGTGCGGATATTGCCATCGAGGGCCCCAGTGCCATTGTTAAAGGAGGTCGACCTCTGAGTGGCGCTCCGGTGATGGCCTCTGATCTTCGGGCGTCGGCGGCGTTGGTGATCGCTGGGCTTGCAGCCAAGGGCAGCACTCAAGTTCACCGAGTCTATCATTTAGATCGCGGCTATGAGCGTATGGAGCTGAAACTCCAGAAGCTTGGGGCTCGAATTCAGAGAATTCCCGGGGAGTAACTGGCGGATCTTGGGAGTGGGTGATTGGGGCTCGAATTCAGAGAATTCCCGGGGAGTAACTGGCGGATCTTGGGAGTGGGTGATGAAGTGTGTGCTCTGTGAAATTCGTGCTGCTATTCTTGTTGGTAGCCACGGTGGGATTCGGTGTTTACCGGATCTCGCTGGTCTACCGTTCGATACCCTCGGACGAGCACGCCCGAGAACATGCCCGGGAGAATACTGCCCCGGTGGTGGGCGATGAATCCCTGCCCGCCCTGTCACCGCCATTAGAAGCCTCGTTGGCGATCGCCACGCCGGCCGGTTCCCAAGCGCTCCGTCAATGGCTCAACCAGAATGGGGCATGGGTTCCCGAGCCCCGATTATCGGCCATCCAGTTGGACTACGCGCAAATGCTGGTCCGCAACAACCCGGCCGAAGCCCGTCGGCTTTATGCCGCGGTGAAGGCACGAACGCCGGCCAACTCACCCTTGGCTTCCCGACTGAAGCAGCTTTCCCGAACGTTTGAGTGATTCCATGGACATTGTTTTCAACTGCCCCCATTGCGGCCTCAGTCTCGAGGTCGACCAAGATGCCGCCGGTCAGCAATTCGACTGCCCGACTTGCCAAAAGTCGGTGACCGTACCGGATGCGGTCGCCATGCCGATCAAGACGGCCATGGCGGAGACCGCTGGCTCGACTCCGTCACCGCGTGATGAAAAACGCATGGCGGTTCCGTCCTCCCAGAAACCGATCGAGTCCCTCATCCAAAAGCCCAACAAGTCGCTGGAACTGGCGGCCAAGGAGTCGAAGCCAGGGATGCGGGTGAAGACCATCCGCCATTCCGACTGCAAGGAAGTCGGCACGGACAAGTTCGACGAGGTGGTTTCGGACTTTCTCAACAAGATCGGCGATCAAGCCCTCGTGAGCATCACGCCCATCAACTACAGCTACCTCAACATCGGCACCCAGAAGCTCCTCGCCGACTTTGGGGTGATGGTGATTTACCGGGGCTGAAGAAGCACCGCTCTGCCCTCCGCTCTAAATCCCGCACCATGGGAGCCCCCGGACTCACGCCCTGGCTGGTAATCGCTCTCCGGGTTATTTCCAACCCGTGCTCAAACGCCCTCCAAAAGGGCTTGGCCGGAGGAGGGTGGCCGGCGCCGGTCCTACTGGCCTTCACGCATGGAGTGCTCGGTCCGGTGGCTATGGTGATTTTGCTTCGGGCAGGCGATTCGCTGAGTTGGGTCTTTTGGTTGTGGAGCTTGCTGTCGGCCGCCCTAGCCGTGGCGGCCAATTGGCTCATCATTGAGGCCGTCCGGCGCTCGGACCTGTCCCTGTTGGGTCCCATCAATGCCTACAAGCCTTGGGTGAGCCTCGTTCCTGGTTGGTTCCTGCTGGGGGAACGGCCTGAGGGCTGGCAATGGGTGGGCATGGGGTTGGTGTTTTTGGGCAGCCTTCTTCTTGGGGGAACGGGAGGTATGATACCAACTAACCTAATTGACCGGTATAATGTTTCCGGAGGAAGCGTTTGCTTGAAGCAGGAGCCAGTCTGGGATGAGGGAACGGACGCGGCGGGGATCTGCCCACCAGGACTGCAACCAGGACACGATGAGGTCCCGCTGGTTGGAGAGGCTCGGGAACACGCGGTTGCAGAGGCTGTCCTTGAG
>JAPLUF010000256.1 GCA_026397755.1 Verrucomicrobiota bacterium | reverse complement strand
CCTCACCGTGGGCTGCCTATGCCTTTGCACCCGCCGAAGCGGTGGTCGAGGCGGGCATCTTTCCACTCACCGTGCTGGTGATGCCCATCCACCCGCTGGCCTTCACGCTCTTCATGCTGTGGCAGATTTTCTTCAACGTGATGGGACACACCGGCTACGAGTTCTATCCCCGATGGCTAATGGATTCGTGGTTAGGAAAATTTATTAACACCCCCACCAACCACGTGATGCATCACGAGAAAATGCGGGGAAACTACAGCCTTTATCTCAATATCTGGGACCGTCTCATGGGCACCAACCATCCCGACTACGAGTCCCGGTTTCGCGAGGTGACTTCACGCCCCAAGGCCACGGCGACCCAGTGAGTCGCCATAAGGGAGCCCCCACCGACCTCCGGAGCAAATCGCGCTGTGGTGGTCGCGAGTCACTCGGCCAGGCAATACAGGAAGCGCTCACCCCGCAGGTAAAACTCTCGGTCCACCAACGCCGGTGACGCGCTGAAGGAGTCCTCTAGCCGGTTCACAGCCAGTACCGCGTTTTCGAACGCCTCATTCCCGGACGGATGCTTCAGGACCACCGTCGTTCCATCGCGACCGGTGACGTAAATTCGGCCCGCGGCCCCGACCGGTGAGGCAAAGATGAAGTCGTGGATGCCTTCCAACCGCAGCAGTTCTCCCCGGAGTTTACCGGTGGTCGGATCCATACGCACCAAGACGTTCTGGTTGTGCCGCAGATGATAAAGGGTGTCGTCGTACAGCAGGGGTGAGGCCACGTAGGGCGTGAGTCGGTTCATTCGCCACAGCACGTGATCGGAGCCGGTCACATCGCCGCGCGCCCCCGACAACCGCAGCGCCAACATGGCCTGCGTGTAGTAACTGTTGCCGGCGATGAGGGTTCCGCGGTGAACGACGGGCGAAGCCACCACGTTGTCGGTCAGACCCGCGCATTCCCAAATCAAGGCGCCGGTGGCCAGGTCGTACCCGCGTACCCGCCGGGTGGCGCTCACGATCACCTGAGGCTTGCCGTCCACCTCAACCACGATGGGCGTGGACCAAGAGGTCTTCTCGTCGCGGGCGGTCTTCCATCGGGAGTCGCCGGTACGGGTATCGAAGGCCTGAATGAACGAGCCGCCCTCGTGGTCCCAGTTCACCACGAGCAGGCCGCCGTGGACCACCGGGGAACTCCCCTCGCCATGGGCATGCAAGGTGTTCATGCGGCCAAGGTCTTTGCGCCAGCGAATCCGGCCGTCGACCTCCAGACAGTAAAGCCCGCGCGAGCCGAACAAGGCGTAAATGGCCTGTCCGTCGGTCACCGGGGAATGGGACTCAGGACTGCCGGTGGTGTGCCCGCCTTCATGGGGCCAGTCCTCGCGAACGATCGTCTTCCAGGCCACCCGGCCATCCTTCCGGGACACAGCCACCACTGCGTACTCATGCCGATGAGTGACTGGCACGCTGTCATGAACGCCCAGAGCCTGATCGAACACGGGCTTCTGGGGCTCTCCCACCGGGGCGGCGGTCATCACGATCACCCGGTCGCCGAGGACGATGGGCGAGGAATGGCCCTTGCCGGGAATCGCGAGCTTCCAGCGGACGTGGTTGGTTTCACTCCACTGCAGGGGCGGCTGGGCCTTGGGGGCCACGCCACTGGCCCAAGGGCCACGCCATTGAGGCCAAGCCAATAATGCTGCATCCTGCACCGGCACCTGGGCGGCCCGTTGCGCTGAGGCATTCGTGGCCGCTTCGGCGCACAAGAGGCCGGTGCAAGCGGCCGCGAACAGGATCCATGACCACCACTGTCGGCAAGCCTCTACCCACGGACCGCTGAGCATCATGCACGAGGTGTAGCCCGCCCCGGCGCGAGGCGCGACAGAAACCCAGCCCACAAATCGCGAGCAGGGCTTGAGACCGCTCTCGGACCCTCAGGCCGAATAATCGAAGTACACGGTCTTGGTGCGGCTGTAAAAGTCCAACGCAGCAGTCCCCTGCTCTCGATAAGAATCGGTGGAGCTGTCCTTCACGCCGCCGAAAGGAGCCTGAAGAGCGAGGCCCGTGCTAATTTGATTCACCTTCACCACGCCGCACTCAATGCGCTCGGCATACTGCATGGCCTTCTTGAAATCGCGCGTCACTAGGCTGGCGCTAAGGCCGTACTTCACGCCATTGGCCACGGCGATGGCCTCGTCGAAAGAATCCACAGCGAGGATAACTACCACAGGACCGAAAACCTCCTCCTGCGCGATTTGCATCGACGGAGTCACCTTGCCGAGAATGGCCGGCTGCATGAAATAGCCATGGGCCAAATCGCCTTCCGTCAGGCGGGCTCCACCCCAGACTAATTCAGCGCCCTCGCCGATCGCCTGCTGGATGGCCGCGAAGTTGCCCTCGAATTCGTCGGCGTTCACCGCCGGGCCCATTTGAACACCAGGCTGCGCACCGGGGCCAACCTTCCAAGTCTTGGCCAGCGCCACCAACTTCTCGGTGAACGCTTCGAGCACCGAGCGCTCCACGATCACGCGGCTGGTTGCCGTGCACGCCTGACCGGTCAAGCCGAACCCGGCGATGGCCACCAGGCGGGCCGCCAGATCGAGATCGGCATCGGCCAGCACGATCGTGGGATTCTTGGAACCCATTTCTAACTGCACGCGAATCCGCCGCGGCGCCAGCGTTTGATACAACCCCGTGCCTACCCCGTGGGAACCCGTGAAACTCAACGCCTGAATGGCCGGATTGGAGGCGATTTCCGCGCCGAACGCCCGACCGGAACCCGTGACCACATTGAGCACCCCGGCCGGCAAACCGGCCTCAGCCAGAACTTTTGCTAACTCCAGCGCCATGGCCGGGGCTTGCGAGGCGGGCTTGAGAACGACCGTGTTCCCGCACAGCAAGGCCGGCACGAGTTTCCAGGCTGGGATGGCGATGGGGAAATTCCACGGAGTAATGAGCGACACCACGCCCAGCGGTTCACGACGAGTGAACAGCAAGTTGCCCGGCAAATCGTGGGGAATGGTCTGCCCACCGACCGTGTAACTCAGGCCGCCAAAAAACCGGAAGATATCGGCCGCCCTCTGAACCTCGCCGGTGGCCTCGGTCAGCGTCTTGCCCTCTTCACGGACAAGCAGCAGGGCCAAGTCGGCCTTGCGGGCTTCGAGAATTTGCGAGGCCTTGCTCAGGAAACGCCCACGCGCCACCGGCGTCAGCGCCGCCCAGGCCGGAAACGCCTTCTGGGCCGCGGCCGCGGCCGCCGCAAACTCCGGCGCGTCAGACAACGGATAGCGAGCCACCGTCTCCCGGGTGTCCGCAGGATTGGTGGTCGTGAAGGTGGCCCCAGATGCGGCCGGAACCCAGTTGCCTCCGATGAAATTGGCGTAGTCTTGCATGGTTTGTGGTGATGTCGTGCTGAGTGTCCGTGGGATAGGCTGTCTTCTGGCTTAAAGCTTCAAGATGCCAGGTTAGCCAGTGAGGCGGCGATCTGGGCTTCCTTGACCTGCCAATCTTGCAGGCGGGCTTGGTGTTCTTCGAGCACCTTGACGGGCACCTTGGCGGCGAAGGCCGGGTTGGCGAGCTTCTCCTGAACCTTGGTCACCTCGATTTTGACGCGTTCCAATTCTTTGGTGAGGCGCGTGCGTTCGGCCTCAAAGTCGATGAGGCCAGCCAACGGCAGGAAGAGTTCACCCAGGGCGTTGACCGCCACCGGCGTGCCGCGATCGGAGGCCCAGGACGCATCCACCACCTCCAGTGCCTCGGCGTTGAGCAGCAACTTGAGCACCTCGACATCCGAAGGGGACAACGTTCCGGCCGGTCGCACGATGAACCGAATTTTCTTAGCCGGATCGATCTTGCAGTCGCGGCGCAATCCGCGACCAAGGCTGACGAGGTCGTACTTGGCTTGGGCCACGGCGTCGGCCGTGTCATCGAGACCGAAGTATTCCTTCTCGTCGTCGCTCAGCGGCTTGGGCCACAGCGCGAACATCAAGGTCTTGCCGCCCTGATTGTCAGGCATGTCTTGGGCGAATCCCATTCCATGCCAGAGTTCCTCGGTGATGAACGGCAGGAACGGATGGAAAAGCCGCAGCAACTGACCCAAGACAAAGTCGATGACCGCGACCTTGTTGACCTTGAGGGCCTCGTCGCTGCCGTAAATAACCGCCTTGGAGGCCTCGACATACCAATCGCAGTACTCGTTCCAGAAGAAGCGGTACAACGTGGTCGTGGCGTCGCTGAATTTGTACTCGGCCAAGGCCTGAGTGACCTCGCGGATGGCCTGATCGAGCCTCAGCAAGACCCACCGGTCATCCGAAGTGAGCAGGGCCGGATTGATCTCGGCCTCAGACTGAGTGCCCTCACCAGTGATCATCTGGCGGAAGCGGCACGCGTTCCACAGCTTGTTGCAGAAGTTGCGTCCGAGTTCGACGGTCTGTTCGTCGAAAAGAACGTCTTGGCCCAAGGGTGCAGCCCGCATCACGCCGAAGCGCAGCGCATCGGCTCCGTACTTGGCGATGAGGTCGAGCGGGTCGGGCGAGTTGCCCAGCGACTTCGACATCTTGCGCCCCTGCTTGTCGCGAATGATGCCCGTGAAATAGACGTTCCGGAACGGCAAGTCGCCCATGTACTCGTAGCCCGCCATGATCATGCGGGCGACCCAGAAGAAGATAATGTCCGGGCCGGTGACGAGGTCGGTCGTGGGATAGAACGCCTTCAGGGTCGCATTCTTCGCGTCGGCATCCTTATCGTTGATCCAGCCCATCGTGGCGAACGCCCACAGCCAGGAGCTAAACCACGTGTCGAGCACATCGGGATCCTGGGTCCAGCCGTCGCCGGCCGGGGTCTCCAGACCGCAATACACCTCAGAGTCGCGATACCACACGGGGATGCGGTGCCCCCACCACAGCTGGCGGCTAATGCACCAGTCTTGGATGCCGCCCATCCAGTGGTCGTACACCTTGGCCCAGCGATCCGGAAAGAAGCGCATCGGTGCCGGAGCCTCAGAGCCGGGTTGTGCCACGCAAGCCTTCGATGCGTCCACGCTGGGATACTTGAGAAACCACTGCTCGCTCAGGCGCGGCTCAATGGGCACATCGGCGCGCTCGCTGAAGCCAACGTTGTTGGTGTAAGGCTCGGCCTTGTCTAGGGCCCCCGCGGCCTCGAGCAATTCGACCGACCGCTTGCGACCCACAAACCGATCCAGGCCCGCCAAATCGGTTCCGGCATCCGCGGTGAGCTTGCCGTCCGGAGTGAGCACATCAATGACCGGAAGCTTATGGCGCAGGCCGATTTCGAATTCGGCCTTGTCATGGGCCGGGGTCACCTTCAGCACGCCCGTGCCGAAGTCGAAAGTCACGTGCTCGTCGGCGATGATGGGGATAATCCGCTGCTCCTTCGGCGCATCCAGCGGCAGCGCGCGATAGACGTGTTTGCCAACGAGGTGCGAGTAGCGCGGATCGTTGGGGTTCACGGCCACGGCCGTGTCAGCCGGGATCGTCTCCGGCCGGGTGGTGGCGATGGTCAGGAACGTGCCCGGAAGCTCCACCACCTCGACGCGGAAGTGGTACATGAAGCCCTTCTGTTCCTTCATGGTGACCTCCTCGTCAGAGAGGGCCGTGAGCGAGGCCGGGCACCAATTGACCATCCGCTTGCCGCGATAAATCAGGCCCTTCTTGTAGAGATCGACGAACACTTGCTGCACGCACCGGGAATACTCCGGGTCCATGGTGAAGCGGGTGCGGGTCCAATCGCAGGAGGCACCGAGCGCGCGCAACTGCTTGAGAATAATTCCGCCGTAGGTCTCCTTCCATTCCCAGATCTTGGCTACCAGCGCCTCGCGGCCGAGGTCATCGCGGTGCTTGATTTGTCCGGCCTTCTTGAGGGTCTTCTCGACGACGTTCTGGGTGGCAATGCCCGCGTGATCGGTGCCCGGCAGCCACAAAACTTCCTTGCCGTCCATGCGCGCCTTGCGGGCCAGGATGTCCTGGATGGTGTTGTTGAGAACGTGGCCCATGGTCAGCACGCCGGTGACGTTGGGGGGCGGGATGACGATGGAATAGGCGGGTCGAGTCGCGGAGACACGGGCCGGATCGGCCGTGAAGCAGCCTTGGTCTTCCCAGAACTGGTACCACTTGGACTCGACGGACTGCGGCTCGTAGGCCTTTGAAATCTCGCTCATTTCTGTCCGGCAAACCTACCGGACCTCCCGGAGTCTCGGCAACAGGTCGCTGCAGGATGGCTGCCATGGAGCGGCCATGGATCCGCCACGGAAATTTCGACTCCGATTTCAAAACTACCCCACCGACCCGACCACAACTTGCATCGAACCACAGATGGAATCCTCGCGGGCAAAAACCGCGTCGTCCGAATCGTGTAGCGAAGACCCCTTGTTAAGGCCGTCCAGGTTTCCAAAACCGCCTCCAGCCTTGCACTCATGAAGACCGACACCGGCCTTTCCCATCGCGCCATCCGCCTTTTCGTCGGCCTCACCCTCCTGGGTCTGGGCACCGCCCTCGACACGCCTTGGGGACTGCTGGGCGTCATCCTTATGCTCACCGCCGCCATCCGATTCTGCCCCCTCAAATCGCTTCTGCGCATCAACACCTGCGAAAGCAGCCACGGATCCCCTCGCCCGTTCACGGCAGAAAGGACAGGTTCGAGGTCGAAGCGCCCTGCCAACCCTCGGCAATCGTCGCGGGCAAGGTATCGGGCCCGAGATGCAGCAAAGAAACCACCCGCCCGGCGTCCCAACGCGAATCCGCCATCCGTTCCAGTCTAGGCAATGCGCGCCCATCGGGAGTGCCCATCTTCACTTCGATCGGGCAGATCCTGCCCGCTGCCTCGACCAGGAAGTCGATTTCCTCACCGTCGCGGGTGCGCCAGTAGGTGATGTCCACCTCCCGGGCGCGATGCCGGTAGTGCCGGAGCAACTCGCCGAAAACCTGAGTTTCGTAAATCGCACAGGCCATCGGGGAGAGGCGGAGCGTCTCCGGATCCCGCCAACCGGCCAACCACGCCGCCAAGCCGGCATCGAGGAAATAGAGTTTCGGGCTCTTGATCATCCTCAACGTCCGGTTGGAGTGATGCGGATGAACGAGTCGGATGAGAAAACTGTCTTCCAAGAGGCTGATCCAATCCTTGGCGGTGTTGGGCGAAATTCCCGCATCGCGGGCGATTTCCACCGTGTTCAGAACCTGCCCCGTTCGAAGAGCGCACATCCGGACGAAGATCTCGAATTCGCGGCGCTTCTGGATGCCCAGGAGTTCCCGCACATCCCGTTCGATGTAGGTCTGGAGGTAACTGGACAGATACAAATCAACGGCATCCGTTCCGCAAACGCCCTGAAGCTTCGGAAACGATGTCGACCAGATCCGCTCGAACGCCTCCTTCGGCGTCGTCGGAGGAGACCCCTTCTCTTCGTCGGAGAGTCCGAAGAGGTTCAGGACAGCCACCCGGCCGGCCAGCGATTCCTGGACGCCGTGCATGACCTCGAAACTCTGGGATCCGGTGAGCCAGATGGCGCCCGGAGGTGTCGTCGGTCGATCGGCCAACTGCTTGATGGCACTCAGCAAGGCGGGCGCATACTGGATTTCGTCGATGAGGAGCGGCAGTCGCAGATCGGCGGCAAACAGCGCAGGATCGCGATGGGCCCTACCCCGGGTGGCGAGGTCGTCAAGATTGACGATTTGTCGATCGGGTCCAGCGCAACGCCGAAGCAGGGAACTCTTACCGACCTGTCGGGGCCCCAGAAACAGCCAGACCGGGAACAACCGGAGCGCCTCGGTTGGGCGTCGCAGAATGTCCTCGTAGGTTCTTCTAAACCACATGTTTGGCAATATTTCACCTCACTGCATTTTTGCCAAGACCCTTCGATCGCTCCCCATGGAACGTTGATAGAATCCGATCCTTCCGGCCCTCGAACTGAGGATGATTCAGGTGCGGAATTTGTTCCCTGACCCGGGTCTCACCTCCCGGGGCATGGTGCGACTGCGGCAGATCCGGTGAATGCCCCATGTCGTTCCCGAGGGACCAGACCTGCGCTCAAACGGAAACTCGAATAAGTGAACGCTTGCGACCAGCCGCTTGACTGACATCACCGGTGATACCATCGTGCTTGAGTGGAAATCGTGCAGGACACCAACGTCTTCGTCGCGGCTCTGCGCAGCGCAGAGGGAGCCAGTGCGGAGGTTCTGGACCGGTGTCTGGCCCGGGCGGATCAGGCGGTCATGGGGGCAGCTCTGTTCGCGGAATATGAAGAACTGATCCATCGGGAAAGCCTGTGGCGGCGGGTGCCGGTCACAGCGGAAGAACGTGAGGCATTGCTGGACGACTTCTGCGCCGCGGCCCTCTGGCAGCCCATTTATTTCCGGTGGCGACCCAATCTGCCGGATGTGGGGGATGATCATGTTCTGGAGCTTGCGATCGCCGGCGGCGTGGAACACTGGGTCACGCACAACCTTCGGGACTTCGGACGAGGCGAACTCAAGTTCACTTCGCCGCAGGTGGTAACCCCGGCGCAACATCTGAAAGCCATACCATGAAAACAATTCCTTATCGGTGCGACGAATCGCGGCACAAGGCCTTGCTGAGCGTGGCGCGAGAATCCGGGACCAGTGTCCAACGGCTCTTCGACAACTTCGTGACGCATGTCATCGCCGAACGTCAGGCGGAAGCCCGGTTCCTAGCACGCCAGCAACGGGGCAACCCAACCCGTGGCCGAAAACTTCTCATGGAGATCCGGCAACGCCTCTCGCAGAAACCCACTTGATGGGGACGGGGGGTATTGGGGACGGGGTCATGTAGCAATTACCGATACCGCCTGGCGGACTGCACCCGTTTCGATTTCAATCGACCGACAGCCATCCGCGGATGGCGGCAACGGCGATCTTCGAACCAACGCGGTTCGCTGAGCGGACCTTCCAAGACCGCGGCATTGGGCACGAACCCGGGCCGGACTCGGGGAACGGATCGCGGATCAACTCTAAACGGGAACTACCGGGATCATTCGGAACCCCTTCTGGTGAATCAGATAGGGGATTCGTTCCCTGACTCCGTTTGCGTTTGCAAAAACTCCTTTCGCTCCAGCCCACGAGGAGCAAGGGGACATTTTCTTGGGCGTAAGCCCGTGATGGGAATGGGTTCGGAAGCAACGAACGCCAGAAGACTCACCGACGATTGGATCGGGGAGCATCAAAATAAAACCACACACATCGAGGAAAGCGGTCAGTGGGTCAGCAACTCGAGGATGCTGGCAGCTATCGGGTGCGTCTTGATCGGAACACGGCCGTCGCGGTCAGGAATCCCATCATCATCATACTAGGCACGAGCCACGGCAGGAAGGACTCCTTCGAAGGCACCACCGACCTTCCGTATTCGTCGATACCGTCCGGGTAACGGCCGTTCTCCGATTTCTCCACATCCTCGAGCTGTCGGTCTTCACCCGGCTTCAATAGCACCGTGACCTGGGGCGCCAGGGTCCACCCTTGGATCCTGCTGTCGTCGATCTTTTTTTGCGTCGCGAGGGTGATCTCCCCGGGCGGCACCCGGGAGAAGCGGAACCGCCCGGACTCGTCGGCCGTGGTGCCTTCGAAAGACACAGCCGGCGCGTTGGCATCGAATCTCCTACCGAGCTGCAGTTCCACGGCCTCGTCTGCAATGCCTTGGCGCTCGCGAACGATCCGCCCGCGCACACTCGCCCACTGCTCCAACTGGACCACGTTCGTGCCGGTCAGTCGCGCCGCAGCCACGCGAGCAAAGCCTTCGTCGGTCACCACCCACACCTCGCTGGCGCCGAACTTGGGGCTGAACTGGAAACGACCAGAAGCATCGGTGATCGTCTCGTCCTCAGAACCGGTCGAACGGTCGTGGAACATCAAGGCACCCTGCTCCGGAAGACCCGCCCGCTGACCCGGGCTCAAGTGAACGACGGTCACACCGGCGGCAGGCCGCCCCTCCAGACCCAAGACCACCCCGGCCGGACCGATTCCACGAGTCATCCGGAACACGTGACGGGTTTGGCCAGGACTCAGGGACTCCGAGCACGCCGGCAGATACCCCTCGGCATCGGCCTGTACGACCGCGAACTCGGTCGATTTCGGGAGTTCCACAGAATACCGCCCGTTCGTGCCTTCAGTCCCTCGACGGGCCATCCACTGCACGCACGTCGGCGACGCCGTCGCCCACCCAACCTTGCCTGCCGACACGCGAAACCGTGGCAACGGCTTTCCCGTCACGGCGTCCAATGCCTGCCCTTCGATCACCCGAACCGGCAGTCGCGCGCGCTTCGACTCGGCTCCGGCCAAGGGTGATTGGATTGTTGAAAAGTATTCGTCTTCGTCGAATTCGCCCGACCGGGATTCACCCGGTTCGAGCAAGTACAGCAGGTTGGTTTTGTCGGTATTCAGACGACCGAACAATCCGCCATTCATGGAGTTGAGACTCACGTTGGTCGCCGAATCCCGATAGCCCGCCACGCGGGTCCGCAGGGTCAGCGTCTCGCCGGGCGGGAGATTCGCCATATTAAAGCGCCCGTCCGGGGGCAGATCTACCGTGCGGGAGTCCCAGGCCTGTTCGCGCGAAACCGAAAGACGAGTCCCCTCAGGCAGCGAGTCGCGATCCGACAGCGTCACCCGTCCGGCCAATCGGTGCCCGGGATGGAGCGCAAGATCGCCGAGGTCCAGGGTCGCGCCGTCGGCACCCGCCCGAACCTTCTTCAGTGGCAAGTTGCCCCAGCGGTCGAGCGATTCCATGGATCCATAGACGTAATACTCGTGGTCGGGCGGAAGGCCGGTGAGAACGAACTGACCGTCCGTTGCGGTCGCGATGGAATAACTCCCGACAAAGCTACCCATCGATCGATCCGCTCCGCAGGCCATGACCACGACACTCGACACCGGTCGTCCAGCCAACACCACCCGACCGACGATCGACGCGCCGACCATCGATACGAACGTCCTCCGTTCCCGGCCGGGCCGAACCTTCTCGAAGAAGGCCGGAGCCTTCATCGGAGATTCGATCTTCAACGACATGCTGTCGAAGGCCCCAGCGGAACCCAGCGCGAATTCGCCCGTGTCATCCGTGATCGCCAACGGGTCCGTTCCCTCTGGCGGTTGGCTTGAAACGGTGTTGCCGAACTGCGTGGTCGAGACCGACACCACCGCCTGCGGAATAGGTCGCCCTTGGGCATCCACCACGCGACCCAGGATCGTCCGCTCAAGGGCATGGTTCGCCGTTCGCGGACTCAGGACGGCTTGGAGCGGGCCAACCCGAGGGTCGGTGCGCGGGAAGAAGGCCGGCTCGAAACCGGGTGCGACCACCAGCACTCGGAACAACAGCAAGCCGTTCACCGATGGGATCGTGAAATGGCCATCCCCGGCGGATCGTGCGCTCTTCCGGCAGTCCGCATAACAGGAAGGACATAGGGTGCCGGCACCGACGCGGGGACCTGCGGTGTAGACGAATACGTTCGCATTCGTGAGCACACGGCCGTCGGTCGATCTGACGACGCCTACCAAATCCAAGGATCCGTCGTCCGCCCACAGGTGGCCCACATCGCGAGCTGTCCAGAGGCATAGCAGGAACAGCACCTGTGCCACCACGACACCGGCTCCCCGAGGCATCCGACGCAGGGCGGGCTGCGCCAATGGGCACCGGAACTCCGGGGCAACGCCTTCAACCACCTCACTGCCGGATGGAATCGAAGGGACGGGCCGTTGCGGTGGGTTCCAACCCGGCAACGGCAACCTTTTTTTCATAATATTATTACCAAAAACTGGAACCCTACAAACATCAAGCGTTGAGTGGACCGACAGGGCTCCCGCGGATCCAAACTCGAGAATCGTTCCCTGCCCCCGTTTCCGGCCGGCATGGTGCGGATGGGTGCTCGCACTGCGGTGATTCGGGTTGGGCTCCAGTCGGGTCGCGATTGACGGGGCTCGGGGCGCTCGCGAATGCTCATGGGCATGACCCCTATCCGCGCTGCGGGTTCCCTAGCGCCTTTGGTCGCCTCGCTACTGCTCGTCTCGGCGTTGCACGCGGAGCCGCCCAAGCTCCCCGGCGTGGGGACGGCCCTGCAGGAGCAACTCGACCGCCACGAGATCGCCGGCGCGGTCACGATGGTGGTCACCCGCAATCAGGTGCGGCACCTGGAAGCCTCGGGCTTCGCCGACGTGGCGTCTCGGAAGCCGATGCAGGCCGACACCGTGTTCTGGATCGCGTCGATGACCAAGCCGATCACGGCCACCGCCGTGCTCATGCTCCAAGACGAGGGCAAACTGAACGTCCACGATCCGGTCGCCAAGTACCTGCCCGAATTCGCTAGTCTCAAGACTCCGTCCGGCCAGCCGGCGAACCTCACCCTGATTCAGACCCTCACCCACACCTCCGGACTCGGCGAGGCTGGCGGACCGGCCGAGCGCGAGGCAAAGACGCTGGCCGACCTCGTCCCGCTGTGGCTGTCCGCTCCGATGCAGTTCGAGCCGGGCAGCCGGTGGAGCTACTGCCAGAGCGGCATCAACGCCGCCGGCCGCGTGGTCGAGGTTGTCAGCGGGATGAGCTTCGACGCCTTTCTCGACAAACGGCTGTTCCAGCCGCTGGGCATGAAGAGCACGACGTTTTATCCGGGCGCCTCGGAACGCGCTCGTCAGGTCACCGCCTACGCCAAAAACACGGCCACCGGATCGCTCGAAGCCGTGCCGCCTCGACCGGAGTTCGGCCCTCGCGACCGTCCGCCGCAGGGCAATGGCGGCCTGTATTCCACAGCCGAGGACTATGCAAAGTTCTGTCAGATGCTGCTCGGCCGCGGAACCTTCCGGGGCGTCCGCTACCTCAGCGAGGCGTCGGTGAAACTCATGTCCACGCCGCAAACGCCCGCGACCCTGCCCACGGGCTTCTTCCAGGGCGACTCCTTCGGCCGACGCGGGCTAAACTACGGATGGGCCCTCGGCACCTGTGTGCTCAAGGCCCCGCATGACGGAGTGCCCGCCATGCTCTCGCCCGGAACCTTCGGCCACGGCGGCGCCTGGGGAACTCAGGCCTGGGTGGATCCCGTCAAAGGCGTGGCCTACGTGCTAATGGTCCAACGCTCCAACTTCCCCAATAGCGACGCCAGCGACGTCCGCGGCGCCTTCCAACAAGCCGCCGCCAAGGCCCTGGCCAAGCCGTAACCAGCCGAACGTCGGAAGCCTGGCGGGCTCCGGAATCGGGCGTCACCGATCCACCGAATCTTGCCCAAGATAAGAAAACCCCTAAAATGACCCCCTGCGATGATCACGTCCTTCAAGGATGACGAGACACGTCGGTTGCACGAGACCGGATCGAGCCGACGATTTTCGGCGATAGCCCGGGTGGCATTGCGAAAGTTGATCCAACTGGATGCCGCTGGAGAGCTTTCCGATCTTCGGGTGCCTCCAGGCAATCGTCTCGAAGCGCTCCAAGGGAACCTTGCTGGGAGATATTCCATCCGGATTAACGACCAATGGAGACTGTGCTTTCGGTGGGACGGATCCGACGCCAGCGAAGTCGAGATTTGCGACTACCATTGACACCACCCCATAACGCCATAGGATACAAATCATGAAACCCGTCACGCCCGGCGAGATTCTCTTGGAGGAGTACTTGATTCCGCTCGGAATTTCGCAGAACGCCTTGGGTCGCGCCCTCGGTGTCTCGCCGAGGGCCATCAATGAAATCGTTCTGGGAAGGCGTTCCATCACGCCTGAAATGTCGATGAAATTGGGCAAATTCTTCGAGCAAACCTCGGAGTTCTGGTTCCGGGTGCAGAGCAACTGCGACTTCCGCGACTTACGGAAACGGGAGCGGGCCCTCACCGCCAAAGTACGTCCACTGGCCCTGCTGAAAGCGGCCTGAACCGACTGAGCTTGGGACGCGCGGCAGTGAGACTGCTCCTACCTAACCGCGGACTGCGCCCGGGTTCGGGTCATGGTCCTGAGTTGACCTTGAACAACTGGTGGATGCCAGGACTGTAAATGGGCGACTGGTGGCGCAGGGTTCGTGTCATCCAGGCTTGAGCGACAAAGAGCAACAGGGCTCCAAGAAGGGCGGATTGCCCCGCTCCCAACTCGGGCAATCGCATGGAAAATGGAACCAACAGGGCCGGAGCGAACAGGACGGACCAGAGAATCAGCATGAACCACTTCATGCCGAACCGCAGCACGAACGACAACAACACGGCCAACAGTCCGCCTCCCAACGCCAGCGATCCAAGGTCCGACCAACCCAACGGTTGATCGACCAGCCAAATCATCGCGATCAGTGGCAGCATCCAACCGGACCAGCCGGTGAGGAGCAGCCCAATCATGACCCAGGAAATGCGATCTGCGGAAATCGGAAGCGTTCGCCAATGCCTCAAAGACGACAGGCAGGTTTGACTATCGAACATTCCACCTGCCACGGCCATGGAAGTGAACAGGAATGTCATCCACTCTCCCTCCTGCCGGATTCCTGAGCTCCTCGCCCAAGTGACACCGACCCCGACCACTGAACTGAGGGCCAATCCGATCCCTGCCATACGAAGCAACCCCCGGAGGTAGAGCCCGGCAAATCCGTCGAGGCGGGAAGCCTGAAGCAGCCTCCCCATCGGTCGCGCCGTTGGTGTTGCTCCCTCATTCTTCCGGGCTCGTTGGAGCAGGAACGCCGTGCGTCGATGCCAAGACACGAGGCCGCACACCGCGCCCATCGCCAAGATGGCGCAGGAAAGTGGATCCCAGACGGTATGCGCATTGACCCAGAACATGGTGAACGAACAACTCGCGCTGAGGCCGATCCCCCAGAACGCCCCCGTGAATCCGCCGAGGATCTTCTCCCGCGGATTAGAGGTGTCGGCATTCGGCATGAAGCAGAGCACGGTGAACTGAAAGGCACTCACCGACTGGGTCAGCAGCAGGAACCGGAGCAAGGCGGCAACATCGACGGGAACCGTGCTTCCGAAGAGGCCTGAAACCGTCCATCCAACAGCGAGACCGGCCGCAGGGGCCAGAGCACTCAGGGGAACGGCGATCCACCACCACGTGGTCCCCAGCTCGCTCGCACGGACGGGGAACGACAACAAGGTGCGGGCGTTGGTCCGGGCGTTGAGCTCCACCGCGAGTGTCACGGCCCCAAGGAAGGCTCCTATCCCCAGCGGAATCTTGTGGGGATCCAACCCGAAACCGACCGCGACCCCGAGGGCTCCAAACCACAGGAACCCCACGAGGTGCGCCCACCACCAGCGCCGGTAGTGGTCTCGGAGAATCAACGGATGGAGGTTCATGGTCAGGCTTTGGCAAGGGTGATGAACAACTCCTCCAGCGTGACCGGGGCCGAGAACAGGGGCTGAGCCCCGCACTGCTGGATCAAGTCCCCGGACTGCTCCCCGCGGTCCACGAGCACCCGGAGTCGATTCCCGTCATTCCGGGCGATCAACACTCCCGGTTGGTTCTGCAGACGGCCGGGATCGCTCGTCTGGCAATCAACCATCCGGTAGCGCTGCAGGAGTTCCGCAGTCCCACCCTCCAGGAGCATGCGTCCTTCCTTGATGAATCCCACGTGATCGGCGAACCGCTCAACGTCGCCCAGGGCGTGGGTCGAGATCAGCACCGTGCGATCTTCATCCCGGACGGTCTCCAGCAGCTCGGAATACAGGTCGTGTCGGGCCACCGCGTCGAGTCCGACGGTGGGCTCGTCGAGGATCAAGATGGACGGGCGCCAGGCCAGTGCCAGCACGAGGGCCAGCTTGATCTTGCTGCCGTAGGAGAGCGTGGCGATCGAGTCATCGAGCCCGAGCCGGAAGGTCTCCAACAGATGGCCGCAATGACGGTCATCCCAACCTGGGTGGAACCCTCGCACGAAGCGGATGGCTTTTCCTATCTTGCCCCACATCCGGAAATCCAGGCCGGGGCTCACGTAGCCGATGCGCTGCTTCACCTCGACCTCGTCCCGGGCGTGGTCGAGCCCATCGACAAGGATGCGCCCGCCATCCGGCGAGCCCATTCCCAGGAGCAGGTCGAGCGTGGTGGTCTTTCCGGCTCCGTTGGGGCCAACGAATCCGTAGATGGAACCGCGCGGAACCGTGAGGTCGAGCGGACCCAGACGGAACTTGCCGAAGGATTTGGTCAGGCCGCGAATCTCAATGGCGTTCTGGTTCATAGGTTGGGTTCTTTCAAAGGTCTTTCGAGGGATTCACGGACGAGGGAGACGATCTCGCGATCGGAAAGACCGGCTTGTCGGGCGGACACGATCGCGGCCTGGAAGAGCTGTGAGGCTTCCGCCTGGCGGGCCTCCCGGTTGCGATCCTGACCGGTCTCGGACACAAAGGTCCCGAGCCCTTGCCGACGGTAGAGGATTCCCTCGCGCTCCAACTCCTCGTAGGCCCGTTTGACGGTGATGACACTGACCATCAGGTCGGTCGCGAGTTGGCGGAAAGATGGCAGGGCGTCGCCCGGGCGCAGACGGCCGGCACTAATCTCGCGCTGGATGCCCTCGATGATCTGCTCATACAGCGCCCCTGGCGCCGCTGGCGAAATGAGCGGCAGAGTCCAGGATGGGGACCGGTCAGACATTGTGACTACTGTATATACTGTGCATACACAGTTGTCAAGCTACCAACCACGACGGATCGGGCGGATTCGCTCAGACCTAGGCCCCGAGGCCGGAGACGGTGTGGATTTCGAGGAGGCCGAAGTCGTTCCAACGGCCGTTCTTGAGTTCTTGCTGGCGGGCCTTGGCCAGGAACAATCGTTGGCCGTCGGCGCTGAAGCGGGCGTCGGTGATGCGGTGCTTGGCGTCGATGCTGAAGAGATTACGACCACTGGCCGCTTCGAAAAGCGCAAGGTTCCAAGTGCCTTGGAATAGCCGGCCGGCCATGACGAAGTGCTTCCCATCCGGGTGGAAGGCCAAGGCCTCCATCAACCCCTGCCCGCTCTCTCCCTCATGGGTCTGATCGAGCTTCTTGCCAGTCTTCCAATCGAAGGATTGCCACCGCTGGACCCCGTTGCCCGCCATGGGATCGCGCATCGGCCCCAGGATCGCGCATCGGCCCCATGCCGCAGGCGTAGAGACGCTCGCCGTCCGGAGAGAACTCGAGTGCGAACACTCCGCCTAAGAAATGATGACTCTTGATGATGCCCCAACTGGTCAGGTCGTCGGTCTTCCACTGCGAGACACTGCGGCCGGTCTCAAGGTCCCACACCGCCACCTCGCCCATGAGGTTGCCAGCGGCCACCCGGCGGCTGTCCGGGCTGAAGGCCACCGCTTGCACCGGCGGCAGGAAGTCCCACGAATATTTCAGTGCGCCGCTCGCCGCGTCGTACACGCGGACCGAGGGCTCGGTGCCGGGTGCCGGGTCGTACTTGTAGCTACCGGCTCGGTATTGACCGGTGACACTGGCCACCCATCGCCCGTCCGGGGAGGCCGCTAAATCCCACGACCAGAACTGATGGGCTTGAACCGATCGGAGTTCTTTGCCGGAGGCCAGATCCAGCCAGTGCAAAACGCCGTCATAACCGGACGAAACCAATTGCTGGGCTCCCGGCAGCAAGGCCACACCACTGGCGTAACTGTCATGGCGACCGATGGCGAGTGCCTCTCCCGTCTCGACGGTCACCCGTTGAACCGAGCCGTCGAGGCAGGCGGCAAACAGGGTCTTGCCGTCCGGAGTGGATTCGAGAGCCAAGACTGCCGAAGGGAGTTTGATTTCCTTCGCCTTGGTCAGCTTGGGCTCTGCGGGCGGAGTCGGTGACGACTTGGGATCGGTGTCAGCCATGGTGGGCGATGTCCCAATCGGGTTGAACGGGTTGAATGGGTTGAATGAAACACGTCACGCCAAGACCTCCCGGATGGGTTCGGTCCGGTCTTCGACGCGGCGGAAACTCGGCAAATCTCCGATGTCATACAGAGCGTAGGGGTCGATTCCCAAAGCGGAGAAAATTGTCGCGAAGAGGTTCTTCTCGTTGAAGGCCTTGCCATCCACTTCAGCCCCTTCGGCATCGGTGCCGCCCACCACCACTCCTCGCTTGATCCCGCAACCAGCCAGCATCAGCGACCAGGCCTTGGAATAGTGGTCGCGGCCCCGGGCCTGATTGAGCCAGGGCGTGCGGCCGAATTCTCCCATGGCCACCACGAGGGTGGAATCGAGCATGCCCCGCTGCTCGAGGTCGGTGATTAACTGGAAGATCACGTTGTCGAGTTCCGGCGTGAGCATTTGGTAAATCTCATTATGGAACACGTGGCTGTCCCAAGGCATGCCATTGGAAACCATCACGAAGGGAGCGCCGTTCTCGACCAAGTGCCGGGCTTGAAGCGTGTGCTGGGCGAAGGCTCCAGGGCCGTAGCGTTCGCGATCCTTGGCCGGGAGCTTTTCGAGATCGAAGAGGTCGGCACAGCTCATCAGCCCCTTCACCCGCTCGAACACAGCATTCTGCGACGCGGCCGCGGCCGATTTTCGTTCGTTCTCGTACTTCCGAGTCAGGAACCGGCGCAGGGTATTACGAGACTCGTGATCCTCAGCCGACAAGTCAGCCTGCCGCAGTACGTTCTCGATGCGATAATCGCCCCCGACGCGAACCGGGCCATACTGCGCCCCCAACCATCCGGCCCAGTTGCCGGACTTAAATTCCTTAAACTCATTCCCCTCGGGACACGGGTCCAGCAGGATGAAATTGGGTACCGGATTGTCGAGGTGCCCCAACTGCTGGGCCAGCACCGACCCGAGCACCGGACGCACGAAGGGCGGCCGGGGTGCCGAGCCCCGATTGAGCAAGTTGATGCCCTGCAAGTGCTCGTTCTGGTCGGTCTTCATGCAACGCACCACCGCGAGCTTGTCAGCGATGGTGGCGCATCGGGACATCAAGCTGCTGAAGTGGACGCCCGGAAGCTTCGTGGGGATCGAGCGAAACGGGCCGGCACTAATACGTCCCGGCTTGGGATCCCACGTCTCAAATTGGCTCGGCGCACCGCAAAGCCACAAGAGGATGCACCGTTTGGCCGTGCGTTTGGCCTGCTGGGCGAAGGCCGGCAGCGAGAAGAGCCCCGCCCAACTGCCGAGCGACACCGTTCCGGCCGCGCCCAGGCCGGTCAGAAACTTCCGCCGGTGCAGGACGTGATCGGGTTGACCGCAGGTGGCACCGGCCAATCCGGGAATCGGGGTGTGCGGGCCTTGGGACGGTGTCATGACGTCAGTGGTTCACCTGGAATTCCGCCCCGGACATTAACGCCCACAGGAACTGTGATCGACCGCCCTGCCCCGGATGATCGGCCAGGTAGGCCAAACTGGCTTGAAATTCTTCGCGGTCCGGGCTGCGGCCCAATACGGCCTGGAAGGCGGTCTTCACTCGGGTCTTGTCATCGAGCAACGCGGACAGGCGTTCTGCCAAATTGCCCGCCTGGGGCTGGAGCAGCGGCTCGAGGATCGGCGAGTTAGACAAAAATAATGCCTGCTGGAGGGTGGCATTGTATTCCGGGGCGAACAGGTTTGGGAAATCCCTCACCAGCGCGCGCCGAACCGAAGCATCGTCCCGCGCCGATCCCGACTTGCCGTCCGCTTTCCAAGGGCCGGTGGCCAAAATTAGCGAACGGCCCAACTGTTCGGCCGAAAGAGGCTTCTCGATGGCCCGGGCGAAGGCCTCGTCGGCCGGAGGTTTGCCGGCGGCCGGACGGGAGTCCAATTGGTAAGATCGGCTCAACACCAGGTTGCGAATCAACCGTCGCAGGTCGTAGCCGCTGTGCTCGAAGTCTTGGGCCAACCAGTCCAGCAGTTCTGGGTGACTCGGCGCATGCTGGGAATCCATGAGGTCCACCGGATGAACCAATCCGCGGCCCAAGAACATGGCCCAAATGCGATTAACGGCGGCCCGCGCCAAGAGAGGATTGCCTCGGGTCACGGCTTCAGCGAGTGCCTGCCGACGCGAAAACTGCGGATCGGCTGGAGCTAAGGCTCGCTCCTTGCCCTTGGGAGGGGCCACCCGATACTTCTCGGGAGCATCCACTTCTTTGACCCCTTCGGCCGGCCAGGGTTCATCAATCGAACGGCCGTTGAAAAACACCAACCGGGCCTGCTGGGACTCTTTCTTGAGGTTGGCGAAGCTGACGAACCCGCCGATGGCCGACTCGGCAAGCCCGGGGCCTGCCTCAGAATCCACATTCTTGGACCGGTTGAAGGCCGCGACCATGCCCCAGTAATGGGCTTGCTTGATCTCGCGGGCCACCATGTGGTCGTGGCATTGGGCGCACCCGATTTGGACGCCGAAGACCAGCGGGGCCACCGCCTCAGCCATGGCCTGCGGATTGTTCTGCCGCTCGTAGAGAAATTGGACGAGGCCCTGCTGTTCGGGTCGCGCCGGCCGCGCCACGATGAGGTCGCGCACCAGGCCGTCCCAAGGGCGATTCTCGCGGAAGGATGCCTCCAGAAACTCGTTCCACCGATGATCGTGTCGCTGGGCCTCGGCATTGCCTG
>JAPLUF010000254.1 GCA_026397755.1 Verrucomicrobiota bacterium | reverse complement strand
GGTTTTGGCAGGCACTGAAACCGAGGCCTCCGAGGCAGCAGCGGCGCTGGCCCGGGTCTCCAATCATCCCGTGTCGCGATCCATCTCCCGCTGGGCCGACAGTCGGGGAATCTTGGCGGAGATTGTAGAGGGTACCGAAACCGTGGCGGGTCACGGACTCTCCGGCCTGTGGCGTGGGCGTCGAATGTTTCTGGGCAACCGCGAATTCTTCTCCCACATCCCGGGACTCCCCTCCGTACCCCTGCCTCCGCCCGTGGAGAAAGCCTCGGAAACGTGGATTGCCGGCCCGGGGCTTCTGGCCCGTCTGGTGCTCAAGGACGCCCTGCGAACCAATTCCAAAGCGGTGGTGGGACAACTCCAAGCGGCCGGGCTTCGCACGGTGATGCTGACGCCGCCATCCGTGAGTTCCAGCAGCAGGGCAAGGTAGTGGCGATGATCGGCGATGGCGTCAATGACGCACCGTGTCTGGTGGCCGCCGATGTGGGCGTCGCCATGGGTGCCCGGGGTTCTGATGCCGCCATCGAGCAGGCCGAGGTGGTCCTCATCAATGACCGGTTGGAGAACTTCCTGGTGGCCCGTGAATTGAGTGTCAAATCCCGTCGCATCATCCGCCAGAACATCGCCCTTTCCCTCGGGACCATCCTGGTGATGGCGGTGGTGTCGCTCACCCTGTCCCGTTTCCCCTTGTCGGTGGGTGTGGCAGTGCATGAGGGAAGCACGGTGTTGGTGGTCCTCAACAGTCTGCGTCTGCTCCGGGTCCGTGCGGTTGAACCGGGTTGATCAGCCCCGAGTGTCTCGATGCGTTTCGGGTGCAGGCCGCTGGGTCCAGGCTTGCCAAGCGCGCAGTGTACCCGATGTTTTCCGATCGCCCGCCCAACCTCGTTTTCCCAATGAAGAACCGAATCCTCTTCGCCACCGCCTTCGGGCTCGCTGCCACCCTGATCGCCCATGCCGCCCAGTTGGGAGATCCCGCCAAGCCACTGAGTTTGGTCAAGACCGTGAAAGGGACAGCGGTGGATTTGGCTGCCGGTAAGGGCAAGCAGGTTTACGTGGTGGAATTCTGGGCTACTTGGTGCGGTCCCTGCCGGACGTCGATTCCCCACCCGACCGAGCTCCAGAAGCGCTTCAAGGATCAGGGAGTCACCGTGGTGGGCATCTCCGACGAGACGGAGGACGAGGTTCGTCCCTTTGTGCAAAAAATGGGCGCCAAGATGGATTATTCGGTCGCCTTGGATGACAACCGCAAGACTTCCAAGGACTACATGGCGGCCTACCAGCAGAATGGGATTCCCACGGCCTTCGTGGTGGACCAGCAGGGGCGCATCGCCTGGGTGGGGCACCCCATGGACGGCCTCGACAAGGCCATCGAGCAGATCGTGTCCGGCAATTATGATTTGGCCGCGGCCGAAAAGGAGTTCGCGGGACGCGCCGCCCGCGAAGTCCGGATGCAGGAGTTGAACAAGGCCTTTGGCAAATACATGGAGGTCGCTGCCAAGCCCGATGCCAAGGGATTGGCGGCGCTCGGAAAGTCCCTGGTGACCCTGGCTGAAAAGGATCCCCAAATTCTCAATGCCATCGCATGGAATGTCCTGACCTCGCCGGACATCAAGACCCGGGACATGGCCTTTGTCCTTCAAGTGGCCGAAGCTGCTGTGGAGGCCTCAGGTGGCAAGGAAGCCAGCATTCTGGACACCTATGCCCGCGCTTTGTTCGACAACGGAAAGAAGTCCGAGGCGGTCCTCCAGCAGAAGAAGGCCATTGAGGTCGCTCCCGAGGCCATGAAGTCCAAGCTGGAGCCGGCCCTTCGCAAGTACGAGGGCAAGTAATCGGACGCCCACTTTTGGGCGGTCAGATCTTGGGGCGTGGTTCCGAGGTTATCGGAGGGTTGCGAGGTATTCGATCAGGTCGCGCAGCTCGCGGGGAGTGAGTGCTGCCGCCAGCCCTTCTGGCATGGCACTGGGTCCGCGTTCACGCCGGGCGATGTCTTTTGAGGGAATCTTTCGGACAGTCAAAGTTCCCTCGTCCGTCGTGGTTTCAATGGAGAGGAGTCCCTCCGATTCACCTTTGACGGTGCCGCTGACCAGGGTTCCGTCCTGAAGGGTCAAGGCCACGGTCTCGAACTGCGGCGCTATCTTCTGATTGGGCCAGACAATGCTTTCCAGCAGGTACTCGCGGCTTTGCCGCCCTCCGATGCCGTCGAGTTTGGGGCCCACGGAGCCACCATCGGCGGCGATTTGATGGCAGCGGAGACACTGCACGGTGGGGTGTTCCCGGAAAACCTGTCGGCCTCGCGATGCGTCTCCCCCAAGCAAACTGTCCCGGAAGGCGGCGAGGGAGTTTGTGGATCCGGGCTCGGCCGCTCTGGGCGGGAGGGCGTTGGAGAGGGAGGTCCGGGCAACCGCTTCCCGGAGATCGAGTTCCAGTTCTGGAGGGAGTTGTCCGGTTTTCCAGCGTTCGATGGCTTGACCCAAGACGGGCAGCACCGACTCATGACTCAGCGTGCCCAGCACCGTCAGGGCGATTTGCGCGGTTTTTAGGGAACTTCCGGAGGCGGCCCGCTGTACGAGGTTTGAGAGCAAGGTCGCCGACTCGGCCCCGGCAGCGAGTCGATCGAGGTAGGGCAGGGCGGCGGATTGGAGTTCAGGGTCTTTGAGGGCGATGTGCAGCGCTTCGTCGGCCTGACCAGCCCGCAGTTCGGCCAGGGTCTCCACGATGGCACGGCGGATTTTTACAGGTGTCGAGGTTCGGAGGAATAGATCGAAGAGCGGCGTGCTTGATTCTCGCGTCCGGAGCTTTAACGCGGTGGCCACCACCGCCAATTGCACCTCCATCGACGAAGGACCACCCCCCAGACGCAGCCCGTATTCGTCGGGAGTCTCCGGGTTCATGATTTCACCGGCCACCCGGAGGAAGGCGCGTTTGGCGGCTTCGGTGTTGCGTTTGAAGGTCTGAGCCTCGGAGAAGTCGAGTGAACGTCCCAGATCCGATGGGAGCTGAGGCAAGGGCATCGGGGCCGTGCCCCGGCCGCTGGTGGCTTCGAGGGCGGCGGCCAGCAGCGGGTTCGATGGAGCGGGCGGTGCCTTCTTCGGAGTAGGTTGGACCGGAGACAGGGGTTCTTCCCCCCGGCTCTGCAGGGAGCCGGTGCCTGTTGGATTGCCTTCGACGGGGAACTTCAGCTCGAACGGAGCGGCCCCACCGAATGCAGGTCGCCACAAGCCCACCACCGGGTCCAATGGTGGTGGCTGCCCCCAGTTGGCCAACGCCTCCAGAGCTCCGATGCGGGCGAAATTGGGCGCATCCCGGCGTTTGGCCAATTGAGCCAATTGCTGGGCATGCTGCGGTGCACCCAAACGGAGGCAGCTTTGGATGACTCGCGTGAGCAGGTTCGTGGGACAATCCACTCGAGTGATGAACTGGGCCAGTGCTGGCAGGCCTTCGACGCACGGGACGTCATAGAGTGTCCGGGCAGCGGCCGTGACCACCGCCGGATGACTATCAGCAAGAAATCGCAGGAGATCCTCCGAGGATTCTCCCGAGAAGGTCGGCTCCTCGTGACGAATCCAGCGGATCGCACCGACGGCCAGTTCCCGGATTCGCGGGTCGGGATCCGAGGCCGCCTCGGCCAGGGCGCTTCGGGACTCGCCGCGCTCGGCGCGTTCATTGCGCAGGCAGCGTTCGGCCATAGATCGGAGAAAGAGGTCGGACCCGCCATCGGCGAGGACAGCCTGGCGGAAGACTTTCCATGGAAATTGCAGGGAGAAGGGCAGGCGCTGGGCACTGCCCGGGTCTGGACGGGTGGGGCTCGTAGATTCGGCTTCGAATCGGTCCCGGCTGCGGTGGGAGCGGAGGACGCGCAATCCATCGATGGCCACTGCGCGGCGACCCATCTCGGGCGAATCCAGCAAGGCGACCAGAACCGGATGTGCAGCCACGAGCCCATTTTCTGCCAGCGTCTGGGCGGCACACCGTGCCAAGACGGCATCCGGTCCGCTAATGAGTGGAACCAGAGATTGTAAGGCGCGGGTCGTGGCTGAGCCGGCCTCCCGTCGCGCCAGTTGCCCCAAGGCCCAGACGGCGTGTCGGCGTGACAACGCGGTTCCCTCCTTCGCGGTTCGAACCAGCGGGTCAAGGACGGCGGTACCGCGTCGGGCCAGTTCCCATTGGGACTCCAGCCGTATTCGGCGGTCCGCATGGGCTAGCAATGCGACGACCTCCCCATCGGGCCGTTCGGCAAAGCCCTCGGACAGGAGTCGGCGGACTTGGGCCACGAGGGTGGCTTCGGCTTCCGTGGGAGTTTTGGTCGGGGTGATTCGGTAAATCCGACCGCGTGGGGTCTGCCCCCAGCCGCTGACCCAGTCCAGGACATAGGCCGCTCCATCGGGACCGAAATCCACATCGGTCGGCCAGCAGTTCCAAAGGAATTTCTCCTTCCGATCCACAGTGAAGCTCACGCCCGCGGGTTTCACGGTGTACGCCCAGACGCCGCCCGGAAAATCTGCGTGTAAGAAGGTTCCGGCCAGACGCTCTCCGAAACCGGTTCCGGGGTAGAAAGCCAGTCCGCTGGGGCCCTGGCTGACGGTGCCGGCCAAGGGCAAGATTCCATCGCGTCCGCCCTTCCAGAGTTCTTCCTTCACCCACTGGCCAAAGCCCTCCATGTGCTGGTAACTGGTCCGCCACCCATAATCTCCGCCTTCGACCAGGTGCAGTACACGGCAGGGATCGGCTCCGGCGGTATCGTTGTCGACCGTCCAGAGGTTGCCGTCGTCGTCGAAGGCCAGTTCCTGGGGATTGCAGCACCCCGCCGCAGTCCGGAAGGTGGATGCGTCGTCCTTCGCGATTGGTCAGGCTCGCTCCCCGGTCTCCAAAGCTCATGTAGATGCGCCCGTCGGGTCCCTGGATTAGCCCATGCAGGTCATGGCCGGAGACGCCGATGTGGACTCCGAAACCGCTGGCCAAGGGATTCATCCGTTGGGCATTGATCGGAGTGGTGGCCCGGGAGGCGCTGGGGTAGGGCAATCGCCAGAGACTCGGAATATTGGCGAAATAGAGCCCATCGCGAGACGCCAGAACGCCCGCTGCCGTCCCATCCACCGCATTATGAAACCCCTGCGCGACAATGTCCGAGTGATCCGCCCGTCCATCCCCATCCCGATCGGCCAACCGTCGTACAACTTCGCTCTCCCTCGTCAAAATGCTCAGGTTGGTGGCAAAAGTATTGGTGAGGAAGGCACCTCGGTCGGCGACGCTGCGAAACGCCATGTCGGCCAAGAGCCAGTTGGTTTTTTGAGTGATGTCGAAGACGCTGATGGCCCAACGGTCTGACTCGGCTAGATAGGCTTGTCCCTTGCCATCAAACGCAAAGGCCACGCTGTTGCTCAGTTGGGGTTCCGCAGCCCAGACATCGAGCCGGAGTCCGGAGCTGAGTTGAAAACGCTTGCTCCCCTCTGTCGCCTCGGACCAGGCCGGAGTGGAGGGGGCGTGCTGGGCCAGTAGGATTCCGGCAAGGCTTAGAAACAGGGAGCCGATGAGCCTTCGCATGGGTGAAGCCTAGACGGAGGATCCGATCCCCACGAAAGCCAAAAGCCGCAAAAAATATATTCATGTTACGGGGTCGTTACAAAAATCTTTTCAGAATCTGAGGTTTGCGGCCTACTGTCCCTTCTGCGCGTTGCGCATTTGTTTACAAAAATGGAAACCTCTCTGATCACCTTGGTGGTGAAACCTGGTGAAGCCGATCGACTCATAGCCGGACACCCTTGGGTTTACTCCAGCTCCATCCAACGCAGTTCTGAACCGCCCACCGACGGTGATTTGGTGCAGTTGAAGGACCATCGCCATCGATTTCTGGGCGTTGGTTTTTACAACTCGCGCTCCAAGATCCAGGTGCGAATGCTCTCGACCGAGCGGGTCGAGGTAAACTGCGAATTCTTCGTGGAACGTATCCGGGCCGCGTTGGCGGTCCGCAAGCGTCACATGCCCGATGCCACGTCCTTTCGTGTGGTGAGTGCCGAGGCGGACCAGTTGTCCGGACTCATCATCGACAAGTACGGTGATGTGGTGGTCCTTCAGATTAGCTCGCTGGGCATGGAAAAGCATAAGGCTGAGATCGTAAAGGCCATCCAAAAGGTGCTTCAGCCCCAGTCGGTGTACGAGCGCAACGAGATCGCTTCCCGGCAGTTTGAGGGATTGCCTCCCTTGGCGGGCCTCCTGGCCGGAGAGCCGGTAGAGACAGTAGATGTCACCATTAATGGACTGAAGTTCACTGTCGATTTGCGTGCGGGACACAAGACCGGCATGTATTTGGATCAACAGGTCAACCAGGCCCGCGTTGGAGCCATTGCCAAGGATGCTGTGGTCCTGGATTGCTTCACTTTCTTGGGCGGATTTGCACTGCACTGTGCTCGTGGGGGAGCTCGCCAAGTCATCGCGTTGGATCAGAGCGAAGACGCCGTTCAAGCCGCCCGTATCAATGCCGAGCGGAACCGATTCTCAGGCAACACCCAGTTCGAGGTGTGCAACGTCTTCGATTGGCTCAAGGCCAAAACAGCCACCGGCCCCAATGAACGATTGGTGCCGATGTTTGACCTAATCATTCTCGATCCTCCGAGCTTTACCCGTAATCGGGCCTCGGTGCCTGACGCCTTGCGTGGATACAAGGAGATCCATGTGCGCGCGCTGAAACTGCTCAAGCCCGGAGGCACGCTGGCCACCTTCTGCTGTTCGCACCACGTCGACGGCCGCCTCTTCGAGGATGTGGCTCTGAGCGCGGCCTACGACCAGCGTAAGCTCCTGCGTCGGGTTGCGACCTACTCGCAGGCTCCGGATCATCCGATCCTGCCGAGCATTCCCGAGACCGAGTACCTCAAGGGAGCGGCCTACGAGTTAGTGCGCTGAATCAGCGCGAAACCCGATGGGGTTGCGTTTCAACTCAGGCAGAGCAGGTTGAACCTATATCGGATTGGGTTGCTCGGGCGTGCCTCGAGTGACCGACAGTGCTGCTGGCTTCCGTGCCATACGGGCCGAAATGGAAGCCCGACCGACGGTGGTGGTCGGATCTCCTGCGGAACGGCAAGGGATCGAGCGGCTTAAGGGATTCCTATCGCGCATCGATGCCGATTCAGTGCGTCATCAGACCCTGATTGTCTACGCTCCAGACGCCTACCTCAACGACACCTTGGTGAGCCGGCGAGGTGCCACCAATATTCAGACTTATTTCCAGGCGACCGTGGAGGCTGCCGAGAGCATCACGGCCAATATCGAAGATGTAACCCGCTCTGCCGACGGTTTCTATTACGTGCGCTGGACCATGGATGTTCGGATGAAGAAGATCGCGGCCGGCGAGACGATTCGCACCTTAGGCATCACTTTGGTTCGCTTCGATGATCAGGGTCGAGTTCTCATCCACCAAGACTACTGGGACAGTGCTGCCGGACTTTGGGATCATGTTCCGGGGATCGGCCGCGGGATCCGTTGGATCAAGGGACGCCTCGAACAGTAAAAATCTCTGACGAGCATTCTCTGGCGGGTGAGGCACCAACGGCTCGCCATGAAATCGTCCCTCTGCTTCGCTCACCGCGTGACCGAGCCCATTCTCGAAGTTCTTAACCTGAGCAAGGTTCACCCGACCGGTGACGGCGGTCGATTGACCGTGCTCGACCAGGTGGATCTGCGCCTGTTGCCGGGCCAGACGTGTGCCATCGTTGGCCCCAGCGGTTCTGGGAAGACCACCTTGTTGGGATTGTGCGCAGGCCTCGACTCTCCCACCGGCGGTGTGGTGCGGCTGGCAGGTCACGATTTGGGGGCGCTTGACGAAGATGGCCGCGCTCGTATCCGCAATGAGTATGTCGGTTTCGTCTTCCAGAATTTTCAGCTCCTACCGACCTTCACCGCGCTCGAGAACGTTCTGGTTCCTGCCGAATTGAAGGGCACTTCCGGGGCTGAGGAACGCGCTCGCGAGTTGCTGGGATGGGTCGGACTGTCAGAGCGACTCTACCATTATCCGGCGCAACTGTCGGGGGGCGAGCAACAGCGTGTGGCGTTGGCCCGAGCGTTCATCAACGAGCCCCGCATTTTGTTCGCCGATGAGCCTACCGGCAATTTGGATCCGGCCACAGCCGTGAAGGTCACGGAGCTCTTGTTTGAACTGAATGCCCGGGCTGGCACTGCATTGGTCCTAGTGACGCACGATCGCGATTTGGCTGCCCGAACTGGATTAGTTCTCCGGCTGCAGGGCGGACGTCCGGTGTTGGGTGATTGATGGTCCGCGCTGGCAGCGGATCCTGGATGGGCCGATACTTCACCCATGGACCCGGCTTCTGATCCCTTCATCGAGGCGCGCCGTAAGGACGGCGTTCTTCCCTGCAACTTCCAGGGCGAGACCCTGCCCATGATTCTTCGTCACGAGGAGGTGCGGAAGGCGGCCCGCGACTGGAAGACCTACAGCTCGGATGCGCCCTTCCGCGTCCCGATTCCCTCCGAGGAGGATGTGCGCACCATGCGACAATTGCCCGTGGAGACAGACCCTCCGGACCACACCGATTATCGCCGGATCGTTGAGCCGTTTTTTCAACGTGCCAAAGACCCTCAGATGATCGCGCAGGTCGAGGCGCTCATGGACAGAATGCTTCAGGAAGCCATGGGGCACGAGTCCATCGAAGTGGTGCGGGAGTTCGCCTTACCGATCCAGTCGCGGGCCATGACTTACTTGCTCAACGTCCCCGAATCCGAGGCCGACCTGTGGATTGGTTGGGGCATTCACGTGTTCCGGGATGGAGGTTCCAAGGGGATGTCGCTGGAAGCTTACCTGCACCAGCAGTTGGATCGCGGTGCGGCCCAACCGGAGGGTGATTTCTTCAGCGCGCTGGCTCATGCCACCTTCCGAGGGCGTCCTTTGACCCGTGAGGAGATGATGGGCTTCGGCAATCTGACGTTTGCAGGTGGGCGCGATACTGTGATTCACACCCTCTCCTCAGTTCTTGGCTACCTGGCCGGGCACCCGGAGGCGCTGGAGTTTCTGCGCCAAGATCCCTCCCGAGTGGTCCATGCGACCGAGGAGTTTTTCCGGGTGGTGACACCGCTTACTCACATCGGCCGTGTGTGCCCGGTGGAATCCCAGGTTGAGGGCATGACCGTTCCTGCGGGCGGGCGTGTCTCCCTGTGTTGGGCCTCCGCCAATCAAGATGAGGGCGTCTTCGAAAACCCCTCCGAGGTGAGGCTCGACCGAAAGCCCAACCCGCACATGGCCTTCGGCTTCGGTGCGCACCTGTGCCTGGGCGCGGCCCATGCCCGATTGCTTGTTCGGACCCTGTTGCTGAAGTGCATCGATCGGGTGGGCCAAATCACCGTGCTGTCGGCGCAGGAACGCGTGGAGCGGGAACAGGCCTACCAGCGGGTCATGGGCTACGAATCACTGGTGGTGCGTATTGCGCCGCGATAGCGCTCCTTGGTGCGGGGCTGGGGCCTTGAGACGTTGTCAGTGGGAGCGTGGGCGTCGCACGACCACGGTCGGTGGGTCCACGTGCTTGGCGATCATGTTCCGCGGCAAAATGCCCCGCCAAGATACGTTGGGATAGACGATGGAATCGCGTCCGATAATGGATCCCGGATTGAGGACTGCATTGCATCCGATCTCGGCCTTGTCGCCGATCAACCCGCCGAACTTCCGGAGACCGGTGTCGATGGGGGTGCCGTCGAAATTTACCCAGACGTTCTGATTGTCGAGTTTCACATTCGACAGGATGGAGCCCGCGCCGAGGTGCGCTTTGTGGCCCAGGATCGAATCACCGACGTAGTTGAAGTGGGGCACCTGGCATTGGTTGAATAGCACGCAGTGCTTCAACTCCACGGAATTGCCCACCACACAACCATCACCCACGAGGACGTTTTCGCGGATGTAGGCCCCGTGCCGGATCCGGCACCCGGCGCCGATGATGGCTGGGCCAATGATCATCGCCCCCGGCTCCACGATCGTGCCGGCACCGATGAACACCTGAGGTCCCACATGAGCCGCCGGGTGCACCTCGGCCCCGGTGGACCCCGGCTTCAGGTTTTGGGTCAGGTAACCCGCCAGCCGTTTGAGGGCGTCCCACGGGTATTGGACCCCATCAAACAGCGCACCGTGCGTGGTCTGGCTCAGGTCAAAAAGGTCGTCCACAGCGGAGGTCATTGGGTTTGTAGGCTAAAATGAGGGTTCATGGGGTCAAGCCATCGCCCGGAATCTTGCAGATCGGGAGTTCACCGGAAATTGTCTAACCATAAACAAAAGGATGCTGCTCGAAGCGGCGAACGGCGAGTCATGGACGGTATTTTGTTGAAGGACCAGACTTGCCTGCGGTGGCCTCTCGGCCACGTTTAGGCATCCGATGACTCTCCGCCTCCGGTTGACGATCCTCCTCTTCACGCTGGTCGGGTTGTGCCGTGCTGACATGGCCCCGTCGCAGGACCTCTTGCCGACCAATACTCTTGCGGTGCTGAGCATCCCCGAAGTGTCGGCGGCCAAGTTGGCCTGGCTGGCGTCCAATCCGGGCCGCCTCTGGCAAGACCCCGCGATGGCCGCCTTTCGGAATCAGTTCGAGAACTCCATTCGTCAGAAGTGGCTCACCGTGCTGGAGCGCGAGTCCGGATTAGAGTTGCGGGAGCTCCTCGACCTGACCCGCGGGCAGGCGACCTTGGCCGTGTTCCCTCCGCTCCCGGTGGAGCCGGGTTCCGAAGATTCCGGTGCCAATTGGTTGCTCCTCCTCGATACCCGCACGGGTTCAGCCGCCTTGTCCAAGGCGTTGGACGCCGCTCGGGCCCGAGTGGGAACCAATACTCCTCTCACAGCCAAGACCCGGCAGGTCGGTGATCTTCGGTTCACCACGGTCACGCTCGATCTCCAGATGACAGCCGCAGCCGGTGCTAAGTCGCCCGGCGCACCAGGTGAAGCCTTGGAGGACGAGGATCTTCGTTGGGAACTGTGCTATGGACAAGTGGGCTCGGCATTCGTGGCGGGGCCGTCTTGGGCGGCGATCTCCAATGCACTGCCGCGACTGACCGCCACCAACGCCTCTCCGGGTTTGGGCAGTAAGGCGTCGTTCGGTCGTTTGTGGAATTCGACGCTGAAGGATCGCCTGGTCTGGTCGTATGTGGACGTGGCCTCGCTCTACGAGCGGTTGTCCCCTCGCTTGGAAGGCGTCTTCGGAATGCTTTCTCTGTTGGGCGCTGATCCGGCCAAGGTGGTTCCGGCCACCGGTCTGACTTCCATCAAGGCTGTGGGAGGCGGAGTGCAGTTTACCACCAATGGTTGGACTACGGAGTTGGCCATCGAGGTGCCTGCGGCGGAGCGTGTGGGTCTGACCCGGCTGATGGAGATCCTGCCGTTGGAGGCCGGGGTTTTGGAGGGGGTTCCTGAGGGAGTGGCTTCGTTCCAACGGTGGCGGATCGACGGCCCTGGCGGTTGGAAAGCCTTGGAGGCTTCGCTTGAGCGGATTTCCCCGAAACTCTCCGACCTGGCCCGCATCACCGTCGAATCAGCCGGGCAGGTGTTTAATTCTAACTTCAACTTGCAGCGCGATTTGATGGGTGCCCTGGGCAATGATTTCATCACCTTTACCCTGGCTCCCTCGGGAACGAACCTGGTCCAACTGAGCAGCTCGGGTCGTATCCAAATGGTCGGGTCCCCGAACCCGGCGCGGTTGGTGAGTGGGTGGAAGGCCTTAGAAGCATTGGTCCACATGCAGGCCGGGGCCCTGGAGTTCTCTCAGCGCCTTGGGGCAGGGGATCGCAAGGTGGTGGTGGCCACTGTGAACGCCAAAGGTGGGATCCAGAATGCCTTCCAATTGACCACCAGTTCTAATCACGTGGTGATCGCGAGCGACGCTGCCGCCATGGATGCCTATCTCGCGGCGGCTGCCCGAGGGATTCCTGTGGTGCCGGGTCTGGCGGATGCGGCTGTTGGGGCCGGAGGAACGCAGCGAGGTATGTTTGGATATTCTCAGCCCCAGATCGAACTCCGGGCCACTTGGGAAACCCTGCGTTTGTCCGAGTCGCTTGCGGCCGTGATGCCGACTGGCACGACGAGCTTGGAGATGGTTCAGACCGTGGAATCCTGGGCCAATTTCAAACTGCTTCCTCCATTTGAGACGGTCGCCAAGTACTGGACCCTGCAAACCATATCGGGCGGTACGGATGCTGGGGGATTTCGCTTCCGCTGGTTTTCTCCTAAGGCTCCCTGAAGGGCATCAGCCACAGCGGCTCGGGGTCGGTCCCACCTATTTACACAAAAGGGGACACTCCTTACTATAACAGTGTCCTTGAAAGGGCTCCGCGGGAACGGTCCTACGCTCGCAGGAAGGCTCGGGGGAGGAGGAGCTTTCGCGCTTTGCGCGAGGGGATTTTTGATCGCCTTCAATGCTCGCTCCGGTCCGCTCCCGCTGCTGCTGTGGGGTGGGGAATCTTAGGGGGATGAGAGGTGTTCTGATTCGTGTCTCGTTCTTGGGGGTAGTACGACGTCGGGAGGGACTGTTGTGCGAAATGGGTGTTTAGGCTCCTCACCCGTTTTTCATCTGCTCGGGCAGCCCTTGGGGTTCTCTCTCGCAGAAAAGGCTGCGCAAAATGTTTCGTTGAAAAAGTGTGAAAATCCATTGCGATGAATCCGCCGCCTCGGGCATGTTTTCAAGCCTTCGAGGCGGAGAGGTGGCTGAGTGGTTTAAGGCACACGCCTGGAAAGCGTGCGTAGCTAATCCCTACCGGGGGTTCAAATCCCTCCCTCTCCGCCAGATTTCTTTTTGAGAAGTCTTCAGTGACCGTTGGATTCTCCCAACGGCCTTCTTAACGCTCTCAACCCGGACTTCAATACCCGGGTTTTTACTTTTTATATTTCCCCATCGCTCAACGGTCCGATCTTTTTTCGTCCTCACCTCTCTAATCGAAGGGTATCCATTCCCTGGGGCCACGGGCCTATTCGGCCAATTCCCGCGGTGTCCATTCCGCTCGAATCCCTAATTTTTTTGGCAGGGGGTTTTTTGGCAGGGGGGTTACCTCCCAGTGGAGTTTCTCGTTTGAGTTTCAAAGCCGTATTTCGGGAACCCAAACAGAGCCGGTCCGCCTTGGAATTTCATTGATGATCTGCTGAAGGAATCGGACAAACCCGTGCCTTGGTTCTGCCGCCAGATGGATGATTCCGGGACACCGTGGGTAGGGTTCCCCGATCTTCGCTGAGAACCTCGGGGGGGCTTCAGGCGCAGAGGGCATTCGTCCGCGGAAACTTGGAGAAAAGCCTTGTTCCTAAGGCTGTCATCACGGAGTTTGTCCTCGGTGTCGCCCACGTGGCGGAATTGGCAGACGCGCTAGATTCAGGTTCTAGTGAGTAACATCGTACAGGTTCAAGTCCTGTCGTGGGCACCAATCCTCTGAAAACCCCAGTGTTTACTGGGGTTTTTTCATAGGCAGAACATCGGTGCAACCCGAGTGCGCTGTGTCCCAAAACGAGTCTGAATCCCGATTTGCCGAGAGATTTGCCGAGTCGGCAGCGAATCCGCAGTTTTATAAGCCGGTTTTAGACCGACAGAAACGTCGAGTTCGCGGTCTATGGCTGCATCATCAAGGCGACCTCTTCGGGAGATGGTCTTGGTTGTTTTTTTATTAATCTGAGGTGTTTTGCCGCTTCATAGGGGTGGGTTTGAGACTCCGTCTGAGCCGAAACCGGCTGAATGACCCGATGGGTTTGTCCTTGGCGATTGCCAAGTCGGGAGATGGGTTCAGCCTTCCGGTCAACGTGAACACCTTTCCGCGAGTTTCCTGGTTCACCCGGTGCCTACAGAACAATTCCATTGAATCGGTGGTGCTGACTGCGCCGTCCTCCGCACGAGCTTCCTTGTTCGTTCGTTACGAGTCTCAGCATCGCCCACTCCTCGCTCTCACTTCGTCGTGCGAAAGAATCCGCCGCGCCATCCCTTTCCTCCCGAAGGCTTCGTTCTGGCTGAGTGGATGGGTGTTCGGCGCGTTGTTCTGTGCCGCGGCCACGGTGGGATCACCCGCAAACCAGGCCGCCAAGCTCATTGCTCCCGCCGTGTCCACCGGAACCGGGCTGCTGTTGGAGCCGGCGTTGACGCTGCCTGAGTTTACTCGGGAGAAATTTGCGGCCGCCATGGCCACTGTCGGCGCAGAGAAGATTCGACGCCCGTGGACGCGTCCGGTGGTCACCTTATCGCCGCATCCGCGCGCCGGTGCTCACGGGCTGACGGAGGCCGAGGTGAAGTCTTACATGCTGGAGGCGAAGCGATTATTTGATCGCGGGGAAGCGGTGCCGGTGTCGGATGTGGGATTGATCAGCACTCAGGAGGACGTGATCCGAAAACCCATGCTCAATCATATCGCGGCGTTCTCGAACTCGGTGGCTCGCGTATATTTGCTGGTGCAGAAGACCTCCACAGACACGGGATGGTCTCATTTTTCGATCGTCCAAGACCTCACGGTGACACCCGTTCTCGATTACTACGCCGAGCTCACGGCAGATGGCCCCAGATTCGAGGGCACCAGTTGCTACAAGTGCCATTCGTCGGGCCCTCTCGCCATCCATCCGGCGCGGGAAGACTTGGTGCTCGATGCCCCGTTGGCCGCGGCGATTAGCCAGCACATCGCCGAGCAACCGCGATCCCAGTTTGTTTTTCCAAAGGACTCCCCCAAGCCGCCCACCGGCGAGAAATTACGGCTGAAATTCTGCACCCGTTGCCACGATGACGGAGGGGACCGTGACGTGCTGTATCAAGTGCACGCGCATCCCATTCGTGTGCTGGTGGACTTTGGTTACATGCCGCCGAATCGACGCCTGAAGCAGGAGGAAATAGCCGAACTGAAAGCGTGGTTGGAGCGGAAACCATAGGCGGACGGTGAACCGGATTCCGATGTGGTCGGGAGCGGGGCTATCCCCCCAGCTTAGATTCGGAGGAGAGGGCCTCGTGGACGATCCGGGCTCCACCGGCGATGCCGGTGAGGCGTTCGAGACGGCCGTTGACCTCGTAGTTCAAGGCTTCGTGTTCTAGCCCCAGCAGGTGGAGGATCGTGGCGTGGAGGTCCTTCATTTGGATGGGCTTCTCCACAGCCAGCAGGCCGAGATCATCGGTGGCTCCGATGCGAATGCCGGGCCGAACACCGCCACCGGCCATCCAAATGGTGAATCCGGCCGCGTTGTGCTGTCGGCCGAGGTTGCCTTGCATCATGGGCGTGCGACCAAATTCGCTGGCCCAGACGACAAGGGTTTCATCGAGCAGGCCCCGCTGCTTTAGGTCGGCCAGCAGGGCTGCTACGGGCTGGTCGGTCCAGCGGGCACGGGGTTCGTGGTTCTTGACCAGGTTGTCGTGGGCATCCCAGCCGTCCTTGTCGGGCATGTCGTACACTTGGACGAATCGGACCCCTCGCTCGACCAAGCGCCGGGCTAGCAGGCATTTGCGACCAAAAGCCTGGGTGCGTGGGTCGGCGTGCTCGAGGCCGTAGCTCCGGCGGAGGCTTTGGGATTCGCGTTCGGTGTCTCCCACTTCGAGGGCCGAAGATTGCATCTGATAGGCCAGTTCGTAGCTGGCGATGCGCGCATCGAATTCGGCAAATCCAGGACGCGAGTCCCGATGCCGCAGGTTCAAATCCCGGATGAGGTTGAGGGAGTCGCGTTGGCCGTCGGCGAACTCGGGCGGAGGCAGCAAGTCTAACACTGGCGTGCCCTTGTCGCGCAAACGGGTGGGTTGGAACGCCGCCGGCAGGAAACCGTTGGAGTAGTTGGCAGCCCCACCGAGAGGGCCCGCGTCGAAGAGGGTCACGTATCCCGGCAAGTCGTGGTTGACCGATCCCAGTCCGTAGGTGACCCAGGAACCCAGACTGGCCTTGCCCGGTCGGATGTCGCCGGTGTGGAGTTGGTAGCTTGCGGGCGCGTGGTTGTTCGAATCGGCCTGAAGCGAGTGCAGCACGCACAAGTCATCCGCATGCCGGGTGATGTGCGGCATCAGGTTGCTGACCCACAGCCCAGACTGGCCATGCTGCGACCAGGTGAACGGGCTGGCCATCAACTCGTCTTTGCAGCCGTGGAACACGTTGGCGAAGCGGGTGGCCTTGACCGCATCGCGGAACGACTCCGGGACCGGTTTTCCGTGGAGCTTTTGCAGCAGCGGTTTGTAGTCGAAGGTGTCGATTTGGGAGGGGCCACCGACCAGGAAAAGGAAGATGACTGACTTGGCCTTCGGGGGCAACGGGGCCGGCCGTGGCGCGAACGGGTTGAGAGGATCAGGCCCCGTCCGTGTGGACGCCCCTTTTGCTTCCAGTCCAGCCAACGCCTGAAGCGCGAGCGCACCGAAGCCGGTGCCCATTGATCCCAAGAAGCGTCGCCGCGTTCCCGACTGGGGCGTCACGAACATGCATCACCTTGCCCACGGCTTCGGCCGTCGAGCAAGGAGTCCGGTAGGCTTTACCTTGGACATCGTGTGGGGTGCGGGGCGAAAGTCGTCCTGTGATTTCCCTCCGGCGCATCCAACTGATCTTCGCGATCTGGGGTTGCCTGGTGTCGCTCGCGGCCTGGGCCGATGGGGCACCGGCCGGTGTCGTAGGCAATGCTTGGGAAGACCCTCGCAATCCAGTCGTCCGCATTTTCGGTGGGCAACGCCTCGATCTTTGGTCGCTTCGACCGGTGACGCTTCACGGGATTTCCTCAGTGGATTCCTTGGCGGCCGGGCCAACAACCCGCCGATCACCGTTGGATGCTTGGCTTCACTCGGGCCTGTCCAGGCCTTCTGAATTGAGGGTACCCGAAGCCGATTCGCGGACGCTCATCCGCCGGTTGAGCTTGGATCTGACCGGCCTTCCGCCGTCGGTGGAGGACGTCGAATCCTTCGAGCGGGAGTGCGTTCAGGAGGCGCGGAGCGCGGGGGGCTCAGCATCGCAGGCCTATGAGCGTTTGGTCGATCGCCTGCTGGCTTCGCCGCGTTATGGAGAACACCAGGCGCGCCAGTGGCTCGACGTCATCCGCTACAGCGACAGCAACGGGTTCGATTGGGATGAATTTCGACCCCGGGCTTGGCGCTTCCGGGACTACGTGATCCGGGCCTTCAATGCCGACAAGCCCTTCGACCGGTTCATTCTCGAGCAATTGGCGGGTGATGAATTGCTGGAAGGCCCACCGCGCAATGTCTCCGAGCAAGATGCGTTGATCGCCACGGGTTACCTGCGTCTGGGCCCTCACGACAATGCGGCCGGACTCTTCAACGAACAGGACCGCAGCCGAGCCGAATTGATGGCCGATCTCACCGAGACGACGGGCAGTGCCTTTCTCGGACTCACGATGTCCTGCTGCCGGTGTCACGACCACAAGTTCGATCCGCTGTTGCAGGCTGACCACTTCCGGCTACGGGCGTTTTTTGAAGGCGTGAAATTCGCCGATGACCTTCCGCTGGATCTGGCCATCGATCAGGCGGTTATCCGCGAGCACAATGCGGGCATCGACCGCCAGCGCGACGAAGTTGAAGTGCGCCGTCAGATGCTCTTGGCGCCGCATCGAGAACGCCTCCGCGCCGAACGGTTGGCTCGACTCACCGATGAAGAGCGCCAGTGGCTCAAAGATCCCGACGATCGGCATCCGGAAGAGCGCCGCCCGCGCGTGGCGACCTTGCGCAAACAGCTGGAGCCCAAGGAATCGGAGTTGAAGGCGGCCTTGGAAGGAGACGCCAAAACCGGTCATGCCGAACTCGAAAAACAGATCACCCAAATTAATTCCGCTCGGAGTGAGTTTACCACCGGTCTCTTGATGACCGATCAGGAGACTCGTCCGGCGGACACGCGGATTCTGGTGTTGGGAGACCACAAAAGGCCGGGCCAACCGGTGGTGCCGGGATTCCTATCGATCCTCGATCCCAATCCAGCGGTGATTCCCAAACCTGCCAATCCCAAGACACTGGGTCGTCGGTTGGCCTTGGCGCGATGGATTGCTTCGCCAGATAACCCACTCACCGCGCGGGTTTTCGTGAACCGCCTGTGGCAACAGCACTTCGGTCAGGGGTTGGTGGATACTCCCAACGACTTCGGCCTGGCCGGAAGCCGCCCTAGCCACCCGGAGTTGCTGGACTGGTTGGCCGCGGAGTTCGTGCGCGGCGGGTGGTCGGTGAAGCACTTGCATCGGACATTGCTGCTCAGTGCGGCTTACCGACAGGCGGTCGTCGATCCGGGATCTTCTTCCGAAGCAGTGGGTTTCCGCCGCAGTCCGCGACGCTTGTCGGCCGAGCAGTTGCGCGATGCGCTGCTGGCGACCTCGGGCTCTTTGCAACTGGTGAGTGGTGGAAGCCCCGTGTGGCCGGACTTGCCGGCCGAGATCCTTCAGGCCAATCCCGCCTTCCTGGACGACAATGCCACCCGAACCAAGGGTTGGTATCCGTCACCCCGAGAGCGGCAGTCGGTTCGTAGCGTGTTTTTGGTCCAGAAGCGCACCGTGCGGGTGCCCTTCATGGAGACCTTCGACTTGCCCGAAAACTCCACCTCGTGCGCCCGCAGGACGGGCTCGACAGTCGCGCCCCAAGCGTTGTCCTTGCTGCATTCACCACTGGCTGTGGAGGCCTCTCAAGAGTTGGCCAAACGAGTGCGTCAGGAGGCGGGGAATGAGCCCGAGGCCCAGGTGCGACACGTCTTTCGCATCGCCTTGCAGCGCGAACCGAAACCGGAAGAACGCGAGGCGTGCCTGAGACTCCTGCGCCGACGGAGCCTACCTGAGCTGTGCCGGGCCCTGATCAATTTGAATGAATTTGCCTATGTGGATTGACGACTCGGCCAGCGAGCTTGCGGCACAACTCGTGCAACGGATGCGACTCAAGTTGCTTTGTGGGGCCTTGCGTCAGGTGACCCGCCTTGGGGCGCTGCGCCTGAAGCTGATACTTTCGGTATGGGCGGTGGGGACGCTGCTGGGCTCGTTGCCGATGGCATCCGCCGAATCCGGTCCTGATTTTGAGGTCTGGCGCGAGGCGTGCGCCCGCTTGCCCAAGAACCGTGTCCTCGGGGGGCGCTTGCCTCCGCGGGCGTTGCTGCCGTTGCCTCGGTTTGCGTCGGTGTCGGCGGTGCTCGATGCCTATTTTTCGGGCGCCACCAATGGACCGTTGAGCCAAACCGGAACTTGGGTGGGAGAGTCTCCGAGTCCGGGATTCTTCGACGTGGCCCGCAGTTGGCATGGCAATCCGCGCACGGCGTTCGAGCCGTTTGTCCAAAAGCGCCTGGTGCCGCCGGGTTCCCAGGTGCTGTTGCAAGGCGACCTTCATGGAGATATCCACTCGCTGCTGGCGGTACTCGGCCGCCTTCAAGAGCGCGGGTTGCTCAAGGGGTTTCAAATCACCGATCCGCGGTTTTATATGGCCTTTTTGGGAGACTACACCGACCGGGGTGTGTACGGCGTGGAGGTGATTTACACGCTTCTGCGGTTGCAGTTGGCCAACCCGGGTCGGGTGCTGCTCATCCGGGGCAACCACGAGGATATTTCGCTCGTGTCCCGGTATGGTTTTTTGGCCGAGGGACAGGCCAAGTACGGGGCAGACTTCGACGCGGCCAAGGTGGTGCGGTTTCATGATTTCCTACCGGTGGCGGTGTATTTGGGAACGGGCGACGCTGTCGTGCAATTGTGCCACGGCGGCGTGGAACCGGGATTCGATCCGAGGCCGTTGCTCCAGTCGGACCGGACCAATGCCTTCCAGCGCATCGTGGAGTTGAAGCAGCAGGTGTACCTGGCGACTAAGCCGGCTTGGGCCCAGAACGATGCCGCGGCCGGTGCCGAAGCGGCTAAGTGGTTCCGAGATTTTCGTCCGCAATCGCCCATCAGCCCGTCGGTGATTGGGTTCATGTGGAATGACTTCACGGTGTTCTCGGGCGAGACCGCGTTTGCCAACAACCCGGAGCGGGCCAGCATTTATGGGAAAGCGGCGGTGACGCATATCTTGCAAACCCAGAGCGCGCCGACGACTCGGGTGCACGGCGTGATCCGGGCGCACCAGCATTCGGGTGTGCCCAATCCCATCATGCGCCGACTCATGGCTAGCCGAGGGGCTTTCCGTCACTGGCAGGAGACAGCCGAACCGGCGGGCGACCGGTTCGAGGCGTCGTCGTTGGAGACCGGAGCGTCGCGGCCCATTCCGGAGGGATCGGTGTGGACCCTCAATGTCTCGCCCGACAGCGTGTACGGGCAGGGTAATGGGTTCACCTTCGCTACCGTTGTGATCCTTCAAATCGCTCCCGCCTTCGCTGACTGGCGCCTGTCGATGGACACGGTGGAAGTGCCTGTGAAGTGAGTTGAAGCAGCACCAATCGAACGAACCAACCATGAACTCTCAGAACCTGAGCCGCTTCGCCCGCGAGGCGCGACCGACCGGTCCCTTCCGCACGGGTTTCGCAACACCGAAGGTCTGGGCTGCTCTCATTGTGCTGGGGTGCATTGGCCTCGGCGCAATGGCTCAGACCGCGGCACCGACCTCGGGCGGAACAGCGGACCGCACCGCCGACCTCGCGGCCGCTCGAACCACTGCGTCTAGGCCCTCCGCCCAAAGGGCTGCCTCATCGGCCCTTCAACTCGCCTACCAGACCGAGAGCGGATTGTCTTATCGACCGGACTCCGAACCCGACGCCTATGCCCGGGAACGCTGCAAACTCGATGTGTACCATCCGGTGGGTGGAAGCTTAGTTCCCACGGTCGTGTGGTTTCACGGCGGCGGTCTCACTGGCGGCAACCGGTCCATCCCGTCGGCCTTGAAGGGGCAGGGGATTACCGTGGTGGCGGTGGATTATCGCCTGAGTCCCAAGGCCAAAGCTCCGGCCTATATTGAAGACGCCGCGGCGGCGGTGGCGTGGACCTTCAAGAACATCGCGCGATACGGCGGCGACACGAACCGGATTTTTCTCTCCGGTCACTCGGCCGGCGGTTATCTGGCCAGCCTGGTGACCCTCGATCGCCGCTGGTTGGCCGTTCACAGCGTGGACCCCGATCGCCTCGCTGGATTGGTCCCGTTCAGCGGCCAATCCATCACCCACTTCGCCATTCGGGAAGAGCGGGGCCTGGCCCGCACCCGTCCGCTCATCGACGACTTAGCACCCGTGTACCATGTGCGCAACGACGCTCCGCCCATCCTGCTAATTAGCGGCGACCGCAATCACGAACTCCTCGGCCGCTACGAAGAGAGCGCCTACTTCTGGCGCATGCTCAAAGAAGTGGGACACCCCTCCGTGGAGTTGCTCGAACTCCAAGGCTACGACCACGGCCAAATGGCCGAACCCGCCTTCCCGCTGCTCCTGCGCTTCATTCGCCAGCAGGGGAAGTGATGGGGGTGGTGTGTGGGGTGCTGAGCCGTTCGCGTTGATCCAGGTTCACCGTTCCATCCAGCGGATGGGCGATTCATTGAGCTCAACGCGGCTTCACGCTAGGTCGGCCAGTGTGTACCGAGCAGAGAGATGAAGCGTTCGTTGTGGGATGGTTCGAGCAGGTGCGCCATCTCGTCCTCTGTGATGTCGGCTTGTTAAGGAGTGGGCCGAATTGGGAAACGTCGCAAATCTCCCAAGGAAATAGTGGGACGTGCCGTATCAACCTGCACTTTGAGACTGCACTCTAGTGGGTTTGGTGAGGCGCAGAATCAACAGCGCGCGCGAGCTTGGCACACCGGCGCTGCGTAGGTAGGGTCTCTGTTCTTCCACCATGGGCACAGCCTACATCCCGGCATTTCGGTGCCCGGTTCAATCGCGATGCTGACTTTCCAGGACCATTTCTGGCGGGGCGGGCGGCGGCATCGGCGGCAGTTCTTGCAGGTGGGCGCGCTGGCGCTGGGCGGGCTCAATTTGGCGGACACGTTTGGGGTCCGAGCGGCGGCAGCGGGGGGCAATGGAATTAATCCAACGACCGGGTCGTCCGGGGTCGGCCAGGAATCTGCTGGCGGTCGGGCGACGGGATCCGATCGGGGTTCACCGGGCAATCCACTCAAGGATCGGTCGGTCATCTTCCTCTTCATGCACGGAGGACCTTCGCAGTTCGAGACCTTCGATCCGAAGATGGACGCGCCGTCGCATGTGCGCAGCGCCACGGGTGAGATTCCCACCACGCTGCCTGGCATCACCTTCGGCAGCACCTTCCAGCGGTTGGCCAAGCTGGCTCACAAGTTCAGCGTCGTCCGTTCGTTCGCCACCGGAGACGGCAATCACGACATCAAGCCCATCCTTGGGGTCGATACCCTTCAGGCCAACATGGGTTCGCTCTATTCCAGCATCGCCGGTCCCAGCCGGCCCAATTCGGCCATGCCGACGAACATCGCGCTGTTCCCGCGATCGGTGGAAGCGAAGGCCCAAGATGTCGTTAAGGAGTTCGGGAATTTCGAGGGGACGGGTGAACTGAGCCGCTCTGTGGCTCCATTCGTCCCGGGATCGGGTCTGGATTTACAGCAGAACCTGCGGATCAATTTGCCGGAGGGACGATTCCATGACCGTCAGGCCTTGTTGAATTCGGTGGATCAGTGGCGGCGTTGGATGGACGACCAGGCCTCCGTTCAGGAGTTTGGTGGGTTCCAGCAGAAGGCCTTCGAGCTGCTGCACCGCGGCGTCTTCGACGCTTTCGATCTCTCGCGCGAAGATCCCCGGTTGATTGAACGGTACGACACGGCGCCCCTGTTGCCGCGCGGGCGCATCGACCCGCGGTGGAAGAACATCGAGCACTACGCCACCAACGCCCAGACCCTCGGTCGTCAACTGCTCTTGGCTCGTCGCCTGTGCGAGCGCGGGGCGGGCTTCGTCACCGTCACCACCAGTTTCATCTGGGACATGCACGCCGACGTGAACAATGCCCCTATGACAGTGGGCATGGACTACGTGGGGACTCCCTTCGACCATGCCGTCTCAGCCTTCATCGAGGACGTCGAGGCGCGTGGGCTTTCTGACAAGATCTTGCTGGTCTGCTGCGGCGAGATGGGGCGGACGCCGACAATTAATAAGGACGGCGGCCGCGATCATTGGGGTAATCTGGCTCCGCTGCTTCTCTATGGCGGCGGGCTGAAGATGGGGCAGGTGATCGGGCAGTCGTCGCGCGATGGCGGGGAGCCTGCGAGCCAGACGGTCACCATGAAGGATCTCATCGCCACGGTGATGCACTCGCTGATGGACGTGGGTCAGGCCCGGCTGCTTCCCGGTGTCTCCCAGCGGGTGATCGAGGCGATCAGTCGCGGTGAACCCATTCGGGGTCTAGTCTAAGGCGGAACGATTCGATGGGATCGGTCGCGCTGAGCAGCATCCGGTGTCCCCGAACCGGTGCGGCCAAGTGAACAGGGACTCAGTGGCTCAATCGGGGGGGGCGAACCCCGTCACGGCATGGGGTTGGGGGCGAAGGTTGAAGGGCAGGTAGAGCGGGTGAACGGGGGTTCCATCTTGGGCCAATCGCAAATGACACAATTGCGGGTGGTGGCGCAGGAGGTCGACCACTTGAGCACCGCGTGAGCGGAGTTGTTTCGGGGGTTGTCCGTAGGCCAAGACGACCGTTTGGGCCTGCTCTGCCATTTCCAGAATCCAGCGGTCATTGTCTGGCCCCACCGGATCGGCGACCTCCATCAGGCGGTTCTTGTCGGTGGATCGGTATGCATGGACGTTGCCGACCCACTGTCCGCCATAGCCCCAAATCCGCGCGAAATTGCCGGTTTTTCGCAGCGTGGGATCGGCGTGGTCTAGACACGCCACGCTGGGATTCATGAGCAGCCAGAGCACCATCGGACGGCCCGGATCCCAGACTTCGCGAAGCTGGTAGCGGTATGGACGAGCTCGGTGGGCGTATCCATTTCGAAGAGGACCGGTTGGGGATTCTTGGTTTTTTTGTGATTCACGGGCGCCACCTCAGGGTTGACGCGGAGCAGGGGATCTTCAAGCCCGAGGCCAGACTGAAGGCAGACGTGATGGCGTTTTGAGGCCATGGCAGGCGGAGAACGGTGTGCCGCAAAGCCCGCCGATTTCTGCTGCTTCGGATCACCGCCCGGCAGCGGGGAGTTCCCAGCACACGGCTTCGCGGTCGTTGCGCACCAGCAGGTAGCGGCCGGCCACCGCCGGTTGGTTCCAGGTTTTGGACGACAAGGCTGCGATTTGGCCCAGTTCACGGAACCCATCCGGGCTCGCGACGCAGGCGTGCACGGTGCCGTTCTCGTTCTGCACCACGACTGTATCGCCGACGATCAAGGTCTGGCCCGAACCGAAACGGCCGTCCTTCCAAATGCGGCGCCCTGTCGTCGCATCGATGCAGGCCAGCAGTCCGTCATCGAGCCCGTACACGTAGCCGTTGCGCAAACCCGGGTTGTTGAACTGGGTCTTCATGGTGATGCCTTTCCAAGCGGTTTCCGTTTTCAGGGTTCCCGTCGCGCGGTCGGATCCGGCCTCGCCGGGCTTCACTTGGATGATTTGGCAACCCATGCCATAGCCGCCCGACACGAAGACTCGGTCTCCGGGCAGCACCACCGGTTGCGAAGCCTTGGGCCATTTCGAGCCGCCCCAAGCATGATCGAAGAGGAGGCGGCCGGTGGCGGGATCGTGTGCGGTCAGGCTGGCGGCGTTGTTCGACAAGATCACGCGGCGACCGGCCAGTGTGGCCAGTATCGGGGAGGCGTAGCTCGCATCGCCTTCGCCGGATTTCCAAGCCGGGCTGCCGTCCGAGGAGCGGTAGGCGAAGAGCACCGCACCGGAACCCCGACCGCCGGTGATCACGGTGAGGTCGTTGACAATCAACGGCGATGAACTCGTGCCCCAGATGAGGTTGGATAACCCGTTTTCTTCGAGCACCGAACGCCGCCACACGAGCCGTCCCGTCGCCGCGTCGAGGCAGAGCAGGATTCCGGTTCCGCCCATGGCATACACTCGGCCATCCTGAACAGTGGGTGTCGCGCGCGGGCCGTCGCCGCCTTGCCATTCGGAAAAGCGGGTGCGTTCGGAATGGCTCCAAACGGTTTGGCCTGTGGCCACGTCGAGGCAAATCACCCGCTCGTCATCCCCGACCTGTTCTTGAGTCCAGGCTTGTCCGCCGACCACCGCAAACGACGACCATCCGAGTCCGATGGGGCGTCGCCACAGCTCGCGCGGGGCTTGGGTGGTCCAATTCGTGGAGAATCGGGCGACCGGTAGAACGCCGGTGCGGTTGGGCCCTAGAAATTGGGCAGAGTCTTCCAGGCCGGGAAGGGCCACTCCGTGAACCGGGTTCCGCGCTGTTTCGGCAGGCGATGCGGTGGGTGGGGTCGCGTCGGCGTGACTCGCTCGCCAGACCAACCGGGGCAGGCCCGTGCCATTAATCGTGCCATCCACCCTCAGGGAACCCTTCAGGGCGAGTCCGCAGAGAACGACGAAGGCCAAGCCGACCAGCCGGGTCCGGGCCCGAAACCGGGACGAGGCGAGGAACCAAATCAACAGCGTGAGTGTACCGAGAAGGGCCAAGGCCGCCGTAGCCCAGGCGCGCAGGTTGCGCTCAAGTTCCGGTCGCCATTGCACGGCAGCAATGCCCGCCACCACCAGCGCGAGGGTGACCACGGGAAACCATGGCAAACCCGTTTTCCTTTGCGGGGATGTCACTGAGTTGGCGGCCGGAGCGCCGAATGTGTTGCCGACCTTCAGGCTCGGATCGGGGATCTTCTCGTTCACTGTGAGGGACCGCTAACGTATCCCGGCCAAAAGGAAAGCAACTTTCCGGTTCCGGCCAATCAGGCGCGGTTTTCTTCGGTGGAATGTTTCTTTGTCGATGTGAGCCGGGAAGGGTGCTCGCTGAGTTCGTCAGGCACTGCGATTTTGTCAGGAGTCTTTGACGCACCCCGACCTTCGCTCCTTTTCATTTTTTATTCCACCAGTGCCAGGAACGCTTGGGGAGCCAGTGCGGGCACCGCCGAGCGGCGGTAGTCCGGCAGATTGCGCGTGACCAAGTGGCGGGCACCAAATGAAAGCGCGGCGGCCACCTGCATGGCATCTTCCAAGTCCTTCATCGGCAGTCCGATCGCGGCGTGCATGTCTGGCGTGCTGACCTGGGCGACTTCGACGAAATCGAGCAGGTCTGCTATGAACGTTCGGGCATCGGGCTTTATCATGTAGGCCAGATTGGAAAGGCTGTGCCACGCCACAGCGGCCTGACCAGGATTGGCTTCAGCCCAAGACAAAACCGCCGCGGAGTGCGCATAGAACTCGGAGCGGCGGAGAGCGATATCCAGCAGAATGTCAGTATCGATCAGGATCTTCACGCGAGACGGTGCTTGGTCTTCAACGCCTGCAGCCGAAGGTCCTCAATCCCGCCTTCACGAACGGTGAACTGGCCTGCCCACCGTTCCACGAAGGAACCAGCCGGCTTGGTCTGGGGGGCCATAGAGGCCTGTAGCGAATGCTCTACGAGACCCGACAGGCTGGTGCCGGTCCGGTGGGCTTGACGTTTGGCTCGGACGATCAGCTCACGGTCCATGGTGACGGTTACTCGGTCCTTCATACGCATACTTTACTGGAACGTATGCGAATCCGCAACCCCACTGCGACTTGTTGCTCGCCATCTCCTGCCAAACAGTGCGTTGACCGGCTGGAAACCGGGGCGGTAGCTCGCGCGCGCCGTCTTCATGCGGGGACCGGCCTTGGATTGGTCGCTCCGTAGCATTTCGGCGGCTTCTACGCCGGAGTGATGTCCAAGCTGCCGAGGGAGCACTGATGGCGGCTCATCCTGGCCGACCGGTCAGGCCAGCAGCGCTTGGACGACATTGCCGTGCACGTCAGTGAGACGGTAGTCGCGGCCGCCGTGCCGGAAAGTCAGGCGTTCATGATCCATGCCTAGGAGGTGGAGCAGGGTGGCGTGGAAGTCGTGAACGTGAACCCGGTTCTCGGCAACGCTCGCGCCGAGTTCGTCGGTGCTGCCGTAGGTGCTCCCCGCGCGAACGCCGGCCCCGGCGAGCCATGAGGAGAAGCACGCGCTGTGGTGGCCGCGGCCCTTGTCGCCGTCCACGCCTGGGGTGCGCCCGAACTCCGTGGTCCACACGACCAGGGTGTCGTCGAGCATTCCGCGCTGGCGCAGGTCGCGCAGCAGGCCTGCGATGGGGCGGTCGATGTTGCGGGCGTGTTGGGCGTGTTCGGCCATGTCGCCGTGCTGGTCCCAGTTGTGCGAGGATGACCCATCCACCAGTTCGATGAACCGCACCCCGCGCTCCGCCAGACGGCGAGCCACCAGGCAGGGCCAACCGAAGCTATCGGTCTGGCCGCGCTTCAGGCCGTACAATCCTAGGGTGGACTCCGATTCCTTCGACAAGTCGAAGACGTCTCGGGCGTCCGTCTGCATGTGGAAGGCGGTCTCGAAGGTTCGGATCCGGGCGGCGAGGTCGGTGTCATGGCCACGCGCATCCAGGTGCCGCCGGTTGAGGGCCTCGGCTAAGCCGAGCTCGAGTTCCTGAGCTCCGGAACGGGAGGATCGTCTGTCGAGGTTGGCGATCGGTTCGCGACCGGGGATGACTCGCACGCCCTGGTGGTAGGCCGGCAGGAAGTCGTTGCTGAAGATCTGGGTGCCGGCGTACGGGGAACCGGCCGAGATCACCACGAACGAGGGTAGGTTCTGGTTGAGGGTGCCGAGTCCGTAGCTGACCCACGATCCCAGACTCGGACGGGAGAAGAAGAACGATCCGGTGTGGATCGCGAGGGTTGCCTGATAGTGCTCGTTGTCGTCGCTCTTCATCGAGCGGATTAGGCAGATCTCGTCCATGCACTCGCGCAGGTGCGGGAACAGGTCGCTGACCAGGGTTCCGCAGCGGCCGCCCGGACGGAACTCCCAGCCCGGCCGCAGCAACCGGCGCTGCTGGTTCGACAGGCCTCCGCCGACGCCGAGGGTCTTCCCGTCCGCCGCGAAGAGCTTCGGTTTGTGGTCGAAGGTGTCCATGTGGGACACGCCGCCATTGGAGAAGATGAAGATCACCCGACGGGCCCGGCCTGCGAAATGCGGTGCTCGGGGTGCCAGTGGATTACCAGACGCCTCGCCCAGGGTCGGCTGCCCTTGTGCCAGGAGGTCAGAGACAATGCCCGGTAGCAGCAGCGAGCCGCCCACCAGCGAACGGATTGAGGCACGTCGAGTCATCTTGCCAAGCTGGGGGATCATGGTGGCGTTGGGGTCAGTCAAGGTAAACAAACTCATTGAGTCGGAACAGTGTCCGGGCCAGGGATTCCCACGCCGCCGCGTGGTCGGTTTCGGAGCGTGATTCCGCGGCCGCGGCGGCTTCGAGGAAACGCAGTGCCAGCCGTACCTCTTCCGGTGCCGCGGGGCGTCCGAGGGCCATGCGGTACGCGAGGTCAATCCGTTGGGGCGGTGATCCTCCAGAGCGGAAGACGCGGTTCCCAAAACGCGCCGCTTGGGTGTGGACGAGCGGGTCATTGATCAGAAACAGAGCCTGCACTGGCGTGGTGCTGGTGAGTCGAGATGGAGTGCTGGCCGAGGGGTCGGCTCCGTCGAAGGTGGCGAGGAAGGGGTGTCGCTGGATGCGTTGGGTCATCAGGAAGACACTCCGATGGGATGTCTCGTACAAGGCCCGGAACGGGTTGTGTTGGGTGAACTTCCATTCGTGTTCTGGCGGGAAGGGGTGGGCTCCGGCCGGCGAGAGGTCGAGCGAGGATCCGAGCAGCAGGAGCGTGTCGCGCATTGCCTCCGCATCGAGTCGTCGCCGGGGGAAGGCGCTTAGCAGTTCGTTGGATGGATCCCGTTCGAGGGAGGCCATCGACCGAGTGACCGACTGGCGGTAGGTCCGCGAGAGTACGATCAGCCGATGCAGCGACTTGGTGGAGCCATCCGATTTTCGGAAGCGGGCCGCCAACCAGTCGAGGAGTTCCGGGTGGGATGGCGGGCGACCTTGCCGGCCGAAATCGTTGGGCGTGGGCACGAGGCCGCGGCCGAAATGATGCTGCCAGACGCGGTTGACCCAGACCCGGTCCACCAAGGGGTTGCCGGGTCGGGTGATCCATTCGGCGAGTTCGCGTCGGCCGCTGCTGTTCGTTCCCACGGGCAGCGGGTCGCCGCCCAGCACCTGCAGGAAGCGTCGCCGAATCAGGGATCCGGGTCGGGCAGGGTCCCCCTTGATCTGGATCTGCGCGTCCCCAGTCCGGTCCGATTCCGTGACGGCGTAGGCCATCTCGGCCAGCGGGGCCAGATGTGCTTGATTGCGAAGGGCCGTCTCGGCCTCGCGGACCTGAGCCTCTGCCTCGGACTTGCCATCAGCCGGGGCGGCTTTCAGGGCGTCTTTCGAGGTCTGGACCCGCTTCTGAAGCCGTTTGGCCTCCGCATCGCGAGCCTCTTTTCTGGCCTGATAGTCGGGCCATTGATCGCGGTCCACCAAGGGGATCAGGTCGCGTTGGCGCTGCTCAAGCTCGATCCCGGGCCAAGGGTATCGGGTGCTGTTGAAGATCCCGTAGAGCGCGTAGTAATCGGCGGTGGGTATCGGGTCGAACTTGTGGTCGTGACAGCGGGCGCAGTTGAGCGACAGGCCGAGGAAGGTCCGTCCGAGGTTGTCGAGGGTGTCTTCGATGGTCAGGTGCTGCGGATAGTCGTCCACGCGGGAACCGAACCGACGCGCGTTGGCGAGGTAACCGGTGGCGATGATCCGGTTCCGTCGCACTTCCGGGTGCGGGGTCTCGAGGAGATCCCCGGCGATCTGTTCGCGGACGAACTGGTGGAAGGGTTGATCGTCGTTGAAGGCCCGGATCACCCAGTCGCGGTATCGGTGGAGTTGCGGAACAGGGAAGTCGGAGTTGTCGCCGGCGGTGTCGGCATACCTCACCACGTCGAGCCAGTGGCGTCCCCAGCGCTCGCCGTAGCGCGGGGAGTCGAGTAACCGGTCCACAACGCGGGAAAAGGCCTCCACAGAAGGGTCGGCGACGAAGGCCTCGATCTCGGAGGGCTCGGGTGGAAGGCCGGTCAGATCGAAGGTGACTCGACGGATCCAGGCCCTTCTTTCGGCGTCGGGAGCGGGTTCCAGTCCGGCGGACTCCAGTCGCGACAGGATGAAACTGTCCAGGGCGTTGGCCGGCCAGGACACGTGTTGCACCCGGGGCGGGGCGGGGTCTGTCACCGGGCGGAAGGACCACCAATCCCGGGCTTGATTCCAATCGATCGAGGAGCGGGATTCGCGGGTGGCGACGGTGTCTTCGGTGCGCGGGTCGGGCGCTCCAATTCTTACCCAAGTGACCAGGTCCCGGATGGCCTCTTCAGGCAGGGCCGATCGCGGAGGCATGGCGAGGTTCGGATCGCCGCGGTGGACGGCCTGGATCAACAGGCTGGCTTCGGGATCGCCCGGGGTGATCACCGGTCCGGTGTCCCCGCCACGAACGATGCCGGCCCGGGAATCGAGCAGCAGGCCGCCCTTGAGCTTCTCGGCCCGAACGCTGTGGCATTCGTAGCAATGCTCAACGAGGACGGGGCGGATCCGGCTCTCGAAGAAGGCTACTTGCTCCGGGTTGGCGTTGGTCGCAAACCGCGCCGTGTCGGGTGACGGGACGCCTCCGGAGCCCGACCACACCTCGATCCCTGAAAGGTTGGCTGCACCGTGGCTGGGGCCACGGGCGGAGAGTCGGATGCCAGCACCGGTGTCCTCCAGACGGATTGGCCAAGGTCCGAGGCGCCGCCAAGAACCGGCCTGTCCGCTGTGAAACTTCTCCAGCACCGCCTGACCATTTAGCAGTAGGTCGAATTGTTCGCTGTGGTTGTCTTCCCAGACATAGGCGAATACTTGGTAAAGGCCCGCGGGCACGCCCGTCAGGGTCACATCGACCCGGTTGCCCCAACGACTGCTGCGTATCATGCGGGCCCGTGACGGGTCCGTGGCCGGCTTGAGCGCGACCTGCTGGTTTTCAATGGTCTTTCCGTTGAGTACCAGATTGGTGGTGTTCTCTGCCTCCCAGGCCCGGCCATCGATCGTCACCGCGGGACCGTTCAGGTTGATGGCGCGGTAGAACAGTGCCTCCTGGGCCTGTAGTCCTCCGATGAATAAAAAAACAACAAGGGCGGTGAGGGTGGCGATCATCCTCGGGCGATGTCGGTGGGAATGCACATGGATCTGGAAGAAGCTCCCGTCTCGTTCCAGAGGTTTCAAGGCGAGACTCCTGGCAAATTCGGGCACCCCATGCAGGCTGGTCAAAACCCTGCGTTGACCCGGCGGAAACCCAGGCGTTATTTTTTAGCACCGTCGGAATCGACAAAATTACGTATTGTTCACCGAATCGGCATCACCTCAATTTTCGCCATGAGCCACCCCCGTTGGACCGGTGTTTTTCCTGCTGCTATCACCCACTTGAACGCCGATCAGTCGATCGACTTTGCGGCGACGGCGCGTCACTTCGAGGTGCTGATTCAATCCGGGGTGTCCGGGTTGGTGGTGTGTGGTTCGTTGGG
>JAPLUF010000212.1 GCA_026397755.1 Verrucomicrobiota bacterium | reverse complement strand
TCCTGAGAGTACAAGGTGAGATCGCTGGCGCTCTTGGTGGAATCTTGAGCGAACATCGCCAGCTCCGACATACGGCGGAACGCCTTGTCGATCGTCTTCAAGAAACCGTCTTGGGTTTGCGTGAAGGAGACCGCATTCACCACGTTGTTAATGGCAGCATCCAAACGCTTGAGCTGCGATTCCAACCGGCTGCTCACCGCCAAACCGGCGGCATCGTCGGACGGCGCAATGATCTTGGAGCCCGAGGAGAGTCGGGACAAGGACTTGGCGAGGGCGTTTGAGCTAGTATTCAGGTTGTTCGCCGTTTGCAGCGCCTGGACGTTTGTATTAATGACCATAGTTTTTTCTGATTAGTTTTTAGGTTTAACTTAAAGTTTTCTGGTGGCTTCGGCCTTGAGATGCCGTAGGCGCAATGTAAGTTGTTCGGTCGTGGCCGATTCGGCGGCAGCAATATTGCTTTCGACGATTTCGACGTAAATTTCCTCGCGGTGCACACCTATGTCCTTCGGGGCAGAGACCCCCAATCGGACACAGTCTCGATCGATGCGAACCACTCGTATGGAGATATCTCCACCGATTCGGATCGCTTCGTTCAATTTTCTGGAAAGGACCAACATGGGCTGGTTTCGGTGCGGAGAATTAGTTGGCGACAGGAAAATTGACGGGCAATTCCGCCGCGTTAATGGGCACCACCTGACGGGCTTCACCCGTTAGTTTGTTGTAAACAATGGGGCCCTTGAGATTCACCGTGAGTGATCCATCCCGACGGAGGGTCACAATGTTGAGCACGCCGGCCTCACTGGCTCGGGTCAAGTTCAGGGTGCGGCAGTCGGTGCTGCCCAGTTCAAACCGGTAGGAAGCCGTCACATAGACCGGGGCAACCACCAAGAATGATTGAGTAGTATCCCCTTGAAATTTTAACCACGAGAAGGGTGGCGCATCGGCGATGGGCTCCAAACCGGCGGCTCTGAGAGTTTCAAAACCGAGCAGTCCGTCGGGGAATGCCAGCGAGACTTGGATGTCCGGAGTCTCCGGAAGCCCACCTCTAACCTTTTGTTCAGATTCGATGACCAGCACATCCACCCCGCAGCAGAGGGTATGCCAAGAGGTTTTTTGTGGTTTTTCTGAGGTTTCAGCTTAAGGTGCCACTCAATTCGACGCAGGACTATTGGTTGAGCGTCCTTGTCAATCCCGTCTTGGTGGCGGCCACCCGAGTGGGTCGAAACGATCTTCAGCACCGAAGCCCATGAGCCTCAGAGCATATCCAAAATTCCAGTCCGTTGGCAGGGGTCGCCTGTGTCCTTACTGGCCGGCTCTGGGGATGGCGTGGATGTTGATAGTAGCCACGGGTGTTGAGGGAAAGTCTCTCTCAGGAATCCACCAGGAGTTTCTCAAAACCAAGCTCGAAGCCGTCAAGGGAAGCCCTGAAAATCAACACCGTTTGGGGGTTCTCTACGAGCGGGGTTTGGGGGTTGCCAAGGATGAGTTGGCCGCCGCCCAGTGGTTTCAAAGGGCCGCAGACTTGGACTACGCTCCAGCACAGTATGCGCTAGGTCGCTGCTATCGAGCCGGTCGTGGCGTCGCCAATGATCCGGAGCAGGCGGTGAAGTGGTTCCGCAAGGCCGCGGATCATGGGTTGGCTGATGCGCAGAATTCCATGGGTTTCAGCTACCAGATGGGTTTGGGCATCCCGGCCGATCCGAGCCAGGCGATTTCTTGGTTCCAGAAGGCCGCCGATGCCGGGAATGCGGCGGCTCAAAATAATTTGGGGTACTGCTACAAGCATGGGCACGGGGTGGCTGCCGACCTGGTGGCAGCCGTTGCTTGGTATCGAAAGGCAGCAATCGGGGGAAATCACGCCGCTCAGAACAGCCTCGGCGAGTGCCTTCAGGCCGGACTGGGAGGGGCAAAAAGCCCCAGTGAGGCGGTGACTTGGTACAAATCCGCGGCGGCCGCGGGCTTGGCGGAAGCACAAGACAATCTCGGCTTCTGCTACTTTCTCGGCCAGGGCGTGGAGCGGGACTATGCGGAAGCGGTCCAGTGGTTCACTCTCGCCTCAGATCAGAAATTCCCTCGGGCCTGGGTTAATTTGGCGATTTGCCACGCCAACGGTTATGGCGTGCCCAAGGACGTGGTGGAGTCGTACGCCTGGTGGAACTTGGCTTCCACCGATATGGAGCGAGCGGCCCGAGCTCGCGACGACTTGGAGCGCCTGATGTCTCCCGCTCAGGTGGCCGCAGCCCAAAAGCGTGCCCGGAAGCTCAAGAGCCGTCTTGGCGGCCACTAGACGGAGGATGGTTTGTGTGTGTGGCCCGGATGTAGTCGGGTGAGGCTCCTAGGTAGGGAACGATCTCCGAGCGGTCCGTCTTTGCGGCGATCCGTTTCTGCTGTGGTCTGTCTTTGCGGCGGTCCGTGTCTGCTGACATGGCGCTTTCGGAGAAATCGCCCCACCTCGGAGGTGCTCGGGCGAGGCGGAGTTTGTGGTAGGATCCTTGGATTGTAGCCCGATGACTTCCGAGTTAGGGAACGATTTCCGAGCTACCCCTACAAGGCGCCGCTAGGATCCTTGGATTGTAGCCCGATGACTTCCGAGTTAGGGAACGATTTCCGAGCTACCCCTACAAGGCGCCGCCTCACCGACGAGGCCCCGTGTAGGCCGGGTCCCCAGACCCGGCGTCCGGCGTGTGCGGCCGCCCGGTGAGGGCTCGGAGGTGCACAGGCAAGGCTGAGTTTGTTTAAGGACCCTGGATTGTAGCCCGAAGAGCTTCCTAGGTGGGGAATAATCTCCGAGCGGTCCGTCTTTGCGGCGATCCGGCTCCCCTTACATTGGCGCTTTCGGAGAAATCGCCCCACCTCGGAGGTGCCCGGGCGAGGCTAAGGGTGTGGTAGCCCCCCACGCACGGGCACCAATACTCCCTGAGGAGGGGATACCGGAGGAGAGGTTGACCTCGCTAAAGTGGTTTCAGGATGAAACTGCGAGGATCTGGCGGATGGATAACGTTTTTTTGCGGAGGCGTTGCAACCGCCTTTTTGCTGGGCGGATGCCATAAACCTCAGGAGGGCCACGAGCATGAGAAGACGGAGGAAAAGGCGAAACTCGTGGTCTCGCGTCCCATGCGGAAGGACACGGTGGTGTCCCGCGACTTCGTTTGTCAGATCCGTTCGTCCCGCAATATCGAAATTCGGGCCTTGGAACGGGGTTATTTGGAAAGCGTGGCGGTTACCGAAGGCCAGACGGTCAAACAGGGGGATGCCATGTTCAAGATTCTCCCTTTGGTTTATCAGGCGGAACTGAGGCGGGCTGAGGCCGAGGCCCAGGTTGCGAAGGTGGAGTACGACAACACCAAGCGATTGGCCGACACTAAGATTGTCTCGGAGACCGAGTTGGCGATCGCCTGGGCCAAGCTGGAGAAGGAAAAAGCCCACGTGAATCTGGCTCAGGCACACCTCGGATTCACCGACATCCGGGCGCCGTTCCCGGGACTTGTCGATCGACTTCATATGCGGAACGGAAGTCTGGTGGATGAGGGGGATTTGCTCACCACGCTCTCCGACAACAGCGAGGTCTGGGTCTACTTCAATGTGCCCGAATCGGATTATCTCGAGTACGCCTCGCAGGCCCAGCCTGAGGACCGCAAGATTGTGGAGTTGGTCATGGCCAACCGGAAGGTCTTCCCCCATCCCGGCCGCATTAATGCAATCGAAGCGGAGTTTAACAACGAAACCGGTACAATCCCGTTCCGCGCAGATTTCCCGAATCCCAACCGGCTGCTCCGCCATGGCCAGACCGGCACCATCCGGATGCGGAAGTTGGTAAAGGACGCAGTTCTGGTGCCGCAGAAGGCCACCTTCGAGGTGCTCGACCATCACTATGTCCTGGTCGTCGGAAAGGACGACGTGGTGACTCAGCAACGGATCCTCATCAGCGAGGAGATCGAGGACTTGTTCCTCGTGAGCAGCGGGGTGACCGACAAGGACCGGATCGTGATTGAAGGAATAGGTCAGGCCAAACCGGGAGAGAAGGCTGAGTTCGAATTCCTCGAACCCGAAGCGGCCTTCAAGAATTTGAAGCTCCGTGCGGAATAGCCCCTAGGTATCCCACTATGTTTACCCAAATTCTCCGCCGGCCCGCGCTGGCCATCGTCATCTCCCTGCTGATTCTGTTCCTGGGAGGGTTGTCGATCGCAACCATGCCGATCTCCCAATTCCCGGACGTGGCTCCGGTGGTGGTGATGGTTACCCTCAACTACCCGGGCGCGAGCGCCAAAGTGCTCGAGGAGTCCTGCCTTATCCCGCTGGAACGCTCCATCAACGGTGTCCCAAACATGAAGTACATGACCTCCGACGCGACCAGCGCGGGAGAGGCCACGATCCAAGTCGTGTTCAACATGGGCACCGACCCCAACCAGGCCACGGTAAATGTCATGAACCGTGTGAATCAGGTCTTGAGCCGCCTGCCGCCGCTGGTTCAGCGCGAAGGAGTGATCGTGAACAATCTCAGTCCGAACATGCTCATGTTTGTGAACTTGTATTCCACGGACAAGAACGCGGACATGCAGTTCATCTTCAACTACGGGTTCGTTAACCTCATCCCCGAGTTGCGCCGAATTACAGGCGTCGGTTCGGCAAGGATCCTCAGCGACCGTCAGTACGCCATGCGCGTTTGGCTCAATCCGGACCGGATGCGGGCCTACAACATAGCCACCGAAGAGGTGATGAAATCCCTGGCCGAGCAGAGCGTGATCGGATCCCCCGGGCGTCTCGGACGCGCCGACAGCAAGGCCTCGCAATCGCTCGAATACGTGCTGACCTATATCGGCCGCTTCAACGAGGTGGAACAATATGAAAACATCATCCTGAGGGCCACGGACAAGGGGGAACTCCTGAGGCTGAAGGACGTTGCGACCGTTGAATTAGGCAGCGAGTTCTACGATCTCTACTCGGACCTCGACGGCAGCCCTTCGGCCGCGATCGTGATTAAGCAGAGCTACGGCAGTAACGCCAACGACGTCATCCGTGAGGTCAAAGCCAAGCTCGCCGAGCTCAAAGCGAAATCCTTCCCGTCTGGAATGGATTACAAGATTACCTACGACGTTTCGAGCTTCCTCGACGCATCCTTCGAAAAGGTTCTCCACACCCTCATTGAGGCGTTCATCCTCGTCGCGCTGGTGGTTTTCGTCTTCTTGGGCGACGTCCGGTCGACACTCATCCCGGCGCTCGCGATCCCGGTCTCCCTCATCGGAACCTTCTTCTTGATGAAGATGATGGGCATCACCATCAACCTCATCACGCTCTTCGCTCTGGTGATGGCCATCGGCATCGTCGTCGACAACGCCATTGTCGTGGTCGAAGCGGTGCACGCGAAGATGCATGACACCGGTTTATCTCCCTACAAGGCGACACAACTGGTGATGCACGAAATCGGCGGCGCGGTGATCGCCATTACCTTGGTCATGACGGCGGTGTTCGTCCCAGTGACGTTCATGAGCGGTCCGGTGGGGGTGTTCTACCGTGAGTTCTCCATCACCATGGCCGTTTCCATCGTGCTCTCGGGCGTCATGGCGTTGACCCTGACTCCGGTCTTGTGCGGGATGATCCTAAAAAAGCCCGACGCGCATGCTGCGCCAAAGGGTCCCATCGGGTGGCTCCTCGCCCGGTTTAATCGCTTTTTCGATCAGTTCACCAACTCCTATACGCGACTACTCCAGCGTATCGTGAACCACAGGTTCGTCACCCTGCTCATTATTACCCTCTCTATGGTGGCGATCCAGCAGGTGGGAGAGCGCATTCCCGCCGGATTCATCCCGGCCGAGGACCCGGGCATGATTTACGCGATCCTCCAGACGCCGCCCGGTTCCACGCTGGAGCGCACCTACGCCAAGTCCACCGAGTTGCAGCAAATCGCCCGGCAAATTGAGGGTGTTGAGTCGGTCTCATCGCTCGCAGGATACGAGGTATTGACCGAGGGGCGGGGCTCCAATGCTGGTACTTGCCTCATCAACCTGAAGAACTGGTCGAAGCGCAAACTGACCGCGGCACAAATCATCGCGGAACTAGAACGACGCTGTCGGACGATTCCCGGCGTGCGGTTCGAGTTCTACGAACCTCCGGCTGTGCCCGGATATGGTGCCGCGGGCGGCTTCTCGCTCCGCCTTCTGGACAAGACCGCGACCGGTGACTACGACCGTCTTCAAGTCGTGAATCGCCAGTTCATGGAGGCATTGGGCAAGCGCAAAGAACTACGTGGCCTCTTCACCTTCTTTAGCGCCGACTACCCGCAAATCGAGTTGGTCATCGACAACCAAGCCGCCATGCAAAAGGGCGTTTCCATCGGCAAGGCCATGGACAATCTCTCGATCCTCATTGGTAGTACCTACGAGCAGGGCTTCATCAAGTTTGGTCAATTCTTCAAGCTCTACATCCAGGCTGATCCAAAGTTTCGACGGCTCCCCAAGGATCTCAATGACCTCTACGTCGGTAACGACAAAGGAGAGATGGTCCCGTACTCGGCGTTCGTCACGATGAAGCCTAAGTTGGGACTCAACGAGATCACCCGTTACAATGCCTATCCCGCGCCCACGATTCAGGGAGCTCCCGCCGATGGATTCAGCTCGGGCGACGCCATCAAGGCCATTCAGGAGGTGGCAGCCAAGACCCTCCCGCGCGGCTTCGACATCGCTTGGGCGGGCCTCTCCTTCGACGAGGCGCTTCGCGGCAATGAAGCCATTTACATCTTCATCGTCGTGCTGATGTTCGTCTATCTCGTGCTGGTCGGGCAGTATGAGAGCTTCCTGTTACCGCTGGCGGTGATCCTTTCGCTGCCAGTCGGTATTATGGGCTCGTTCTTCCTGCTGAAGTGGATGGGATTGGACAATGACATTTATGCTCAGGTAGGGCTCATCATGCTCGTTGGATTGCTGGGCAAGAACGCGATCCTGATCGTGGAGTTTGCCACCCAGAAGCAACTTCAGGGCATGTCGGTTTTCGATGCGGCGATTGCGGGCGCGAAGGCTCGGTTTCGTCCGATCTTGATGACGTCTTTCGCCTTCATCGCAGGCATGATCCCTCTGCTCCGCGCCACTGGGGCTGGGGCCATCGCCAGTCGTACGATCGGAGCTTCCGCCGCGGGTGGCATGCTCCTCGGTACGGTGATGGGAGCCATCGTGATCCCAGGTCTCTACTACATCTTCGCCAGCCTCTCGCAGCGCTCCAAGCTGCTGCCCGATGAAGATCCATTGCCTCTCAGCGAGGAGCACGAACAGAAATAAATCGGCCCATGAAATCCGCTTATACGCTCACCCGGACTCTCGTCGCCGCCGCGGTCCTCGCGGTCGCACCGGGTTGCGTGGCCCCCAAGCCGGGCCCACTGCCCTCTGCCGTCGCCCCGTTGCCGGATCGCTTTCCGGGCACCGAGGCTGCCACTAATGCTGTGGTCATTGGATGGCGTGAATATTTTCAAGATCCGGCGCTGATCTCTCTAATCTCCACCGCGTTGACCAACAATCAGGAACTCAACATCCTGATGCAGGAGGTTGCCGTAGCGAAGGCCGAGACGGATGCGCGGAGGGGGGCGCTATTGCCCTTCGTCCGGCTTGGGGGCACCGCGGGGGTCGACAAAGTTTCGGTCAACTCGCGCAACGGGGCAGTCGAAGAGAATCTCGAGATTCAACCTGGAAAGAGGTTTCCCGATCCGTTGCCGAACTACGGTGTTGCGGCCGATCTGGACTGGGAGGTCGACATCTGGAGGAAGCTGCGCAACGAGCGCGATGCCGCTATCCAGCGCTACCTCGCCACGCAGGAGGGGCGGAATTTCATGGTGACTCACCTCGTCGCTGAGATTTCCGAAACCTACTACGATCTGCTGTCTCTGGATGGCCAGTTGGCCATTTATCGACGGATGCTGGAGATGCAGGAGAAGGCACTTGAATCGGTCCGGATCAAAAAGTCCGCTGCCCGTGTGACGGAGTTGGCGGTGCGCCGTTTCGAGGCGGAGGTTTCCAAGAACCGGAGCAAGCTTTTTGCTATTCAACAGCAGATTGTCGAGAACGAGAACCGGTTGAACGTGCTAACCGGACGTTATCCCCAGCCCATCGAACGCAGCCCGGACGGCTTTGAAATTCGGATGCTGAGCCCGCTGCAGGCCGGTGTCCCCTCGGAACTGCTGCGGCACAGACCCGATGTGCGACAGGCGGAGCTGGAACTCAAAGCGGCCGGGTTGGAAGTGAAGGTTGCTGCGGCCCGATTCTATCCAGCGCTCAACGTCTCCGCGGTCCTGGGCATTGAGTCGTTCACTCTGGGTTCTCCCATCTTGGCAAAGGAGAACTTGGCTTACGGCGCGACCGCTAATTTGGTCGGTCCGCTCATTAACCGCAGCGCCATCAAGGCGGCGTTCAAAGGCGCCTCAGCGCACCAAGTGGCCGCCGTATACCGGTACCAGCAGACGGTCCTCAAGGCTTACGTCGAGGTGGTCAATGCGCTCTCCCAAGTCCGCAATGTGGGGCAGGGATATGAGTTGAAGTCTCGCCAGGTGGAGGCCCTCTCCGAGGCAGCCACGATGTCTTCACAACTCTTCAACTCCGCACGGGCCGACTATACGGAGGTGCTCCTCACCCAACGCGAGGCGCTCGAATCCCGAGTAGAGCTTGTTGAGATGAAACAAACTCAACTCATGGCGGCGGTGAAGGCTTACAAGGCCCTCGGTGGAGGGGTGCCTGATTCCCGGGACTACTCGGCGACGCTTCCGAAGGCGACGGTCAAGGCCACCGGACGGCCGAAGCCCTAATTAGTGAGGTTTCGGGCCGGCGGATCGGCTGCGAAGTTCCGACACCAATAAGCCCAACATCAGCGCTTCATCCAGAATTCGGGTCAGTCTGGCCCAAATCAAAACGCGTTGATGGTATGAGTCGGAGGACTCACCCAGCGGGTGGGTCCAAGGCCTTGAGGGGCACTTGGACCACCACCCGCAAACCTGATGGTTCACAGGGTTCTAATCGAACCCACCCGCCGCATTGTTGTGCTCGTGCGGTCATGCCGACTAATCCCAGACTGCTCATCGGTCTGGGATCGTCGTTGGCAATGCCAATTCCGTTGTCCTCGATGACCAAGCAGACGTGTCCCTCTTGAATTCGGAGCCGAATGGATACCTGTGTCGCGGAGGAGTGCCGGGCGACATTGGTTAGCGATTCTTGGGTGATCCGGAATAAATGCGTTTCGGTGTCACCGTTCAACCGTGTTTCCAGGGACGACTCGAAGTGGACTTGGATTCGGGTCCGTTGCCCGAACTTTTCCACCAACCAACGGAGACCTGCCTCCAAGCCGAAATCATCGAGTAGAACCGGCCGCAACAGTTGGGAGAGTTCTCGCACGTTGGCAATTGCCTCGTCGACCAATGGCACGCAATCGGAGCGACGCTGTTCAGAATCGACGTCTGAGCGAAAAGTGAGATTGGCTCGAATCGCAGCCAGAGATTGACCCAATTCATCATGTAATTCGTGAGAAAAGCGACGAGCGGCTTCTTCTTGGGTTTGAAGCATGTGCCAAGAAACACGGTTCAGCTGATCGGTGTGCTGTTCCATTCGGTGGATGCTCCAACGAACGTAGAGAATGGTTCCGATCGCGCAGGCGGCCGCCAAGATGAAGGAGCTTCCCAGCAGCCAAGTAGAACCATCGGCCATGTCTTGAATTTGGAGGTTTAACTCCCGTTCCTCGCGGATGAGGCGCTGGTTGCTTGTTTGGATGAGTTCGCGAATGAGTGCTAACACCCGCTGATGCCTGGCAAACAGGGGAGCCATGGCTTGATCCGAGACCAAGGCACCTTTTCGAAGGGCTTGTTCGGCTTCTCGGGAGAATAATTGAGTCTCGATCGCTAGATCCTTCCATCGGAGGGCGTCCGGAGTGCGTGAGGCCTCCTCAGCCAATCGAGCCAGAGAGCGATCGGCCTCCTTCAATTCCTGCAGGCGCTGGATCCGTCGGTCGGAGGATTCCTCGGATCGGAGTCGGTAGAGAGTGACCGCGAGAGTGTCTTCCTCAGCCTGAGCCCCTTGGATCAGTCGGGTCACTGTCAGTTGATTGCTGACGATCGCGGCAGCACTTCGGCGAATTTGGCGGCTTTGTCGGACGGCGACCAGACCGGCGACACCCAGAAGCACCATGACAAGGGCAAATCCGGGAACCAACCCTCGGAGCACCGTGTGCTGGGTGATCCGGTCATTCAGCCAAAGGAACCGGGGCATAGCAAATCAGTCGATCAGACCGTTGCGGAAAGCGAAGCGGACGAGCTCGCTAATGCTGTGCATGTTGAGCTTCTCCATGATGCGACCACGATGGGCTTCCACCGTGTAGACACTGAGACTGAGGGTTGTCGCGATTTCTTTGTTGGTCTTGCTCTCGGCGATCATTTGAAGAACTTCGCGCTCCCGAGAGGAGAGGAGATCAATCGGATTGGTGACATGCTTCCGGTAATCGTCGAGCACGGCATCGGCGATCTCAGGGCTGAGGTAGCCTTTGCCTGCTGAAACAGCCCGAACCGCCTTTAAAAACTCGGACTCATTGCTGTCCTTCAGCACATAGCCTTTGGCCCCTGCACGAAGGATCTCTCGCACATAAACAGAGTCTTTGTGCATGGATACGGCGATGACTCGGGTTCGTGGGGAAACCTTGAGCAGGCGCCGGGTCGCCTCGATGCCATTCAGGTCGGGCATGCTGACGTCCATGACGCACAGTGCCGGTTGGAGTTGTTCTCCCTGTTCGACCGCCTCGCGACCGTTGGAAACCTCGGCGACGATACGGAAATCGGGCTGAGCTGCGAGGATCATGCTGAAGCCTCGACGTACAATGGCGTGGTCGTCAGCAAGGAGAACAGTGGTCATTAAACGCTCTATCGGTGATTTAAAATCCGACACGGACAAACAAAAGTCGGTAATGATACAAATTTCAAAAGCTTCGATTTTACCGCAGTTTCTAACTTCTTCAATCCGGCATTACCACCCAAAGGTTGCCTCATCTGACCGGCCCTCTATGAAATATACAGACATCCGCAGTGCGATCAAATCGCAATCCTTCCTTAAGGAGGCTGGGATTCTGCCGCATGCCTACTCCGGGGACCGGTATCTATTCGTTTCCTCTAGACCAATCTCATGTCCACCGAGTTGACCGAAAACGATCCCTTAGAGAAGCCGATATCTCCTGAGACGGAGGCTGCTGTGACGCCCGATTCTCTAGAGACGGAAACCCCGGCGGCCGTCGAGACGTTGAGTCGGGAAGATGAAATCCTGATCCGCTACCGTCAGGCACAAACGGCTGGGGAAGCGCTTCCGATCGAGTTGCAACGCCTCTCGGGGATGAACTTTCTAGGTCGGGATTTTAGCGGGCTGGATCTTTCGGGCTGCGATTTCACCGGCAGTGAGCTGAGTCGCTGCAACTTCAAAGGGGTGGTGGCGACCCATGCCAAGTTTGATGAGGCGGTCCTGTTTCAGGCCTGCCTCGATGGAGGGGAGTTCATGGCGTCCTCCTTCCGGGGCGCTAATTTGAGTGAGGCCTCCGCGCAGGGGGCTGGTTTTGGCGAAGCAATTTTCGACGGTGCCAATTTGATCCGAGCCAACTTGGACGGCGCCAGCGCCATTAAATCGACGTGGACGAAGGCGCGGGTGCATCTGGCCTCCATTCAGGATGCGCGACTCTTGGAATCTCAATTGCATGAGACGGAGTTCAACCAGGCCAATCTGACGGGAAGCGACTTGCGTGAATGCGATGTCAGCAATGCCGATTTTGGTAAGGCGGACCTGCACGCGATCCAATTGCGTGGATTGAAGAACTACACGACTTCCAATTGGATTGGTTCGGACATTCGGGACATCGATTTCACCGGGGCGTATTTGGTGCGTCGCCACATCGTGGATGAGAACTATCTCGAGGAGTTTCGTAACCAGGGCAAGATGGCTCGGGTGGTCTATTGGCTGTGGTGGCTGACCTCCGACTGCGGACGAAGCCTGTTCCGGTGGGTGGCGCTCAATTTTCTGTTAATTGGTGCCTTTGCCGTCGCGTTTGCACTGCTTCCGGACAGTCTCACCAAGGTAGATCCGGATCTTCCGATGAAGTCGGCGGGCTTCGCAACGGCCGTCAAAGCGGGGGCGCTGAGCATTAATGGAACGGTGGTTCACTATGATCCCGAAAAAGACTCCCTGAATCACCTTTGTGAGAAGATTCATGAGTCGACCCACCAGGCGATCACCGCGGCCTATCTGCCTAAAGATGACACCTTGGCGTTATGGTCGACGCAATCGTCCCTGGATCTGAAGGAGCAGGATGGTGGAAATCTTCTTGCGGCCTCCAATTTGGCAGCAACCGAGGGCAAGGAGTCCAGTTGGCAAAGTTCTGCCCCG
>JAPLUF010000350.1 GCA_026397755.1 Verrucomicrobiota bacterium | reverse complement strand
GTCAGCGCTTGGAAGAGGTCGGGATGGTCGCGCTGGAGTTGGTCGAGGATTCCGCACACGTAGGCCGGATCCTGGACGGTGCAATTGAAGTCGGCCGTCAGGTCGGTGACCCCGAGCGGCAGTCCGAGACGCCCGACGCGGACGAGGCGCTGGTAGTCCCAGTCGGCATCATTGCCGCGCAGCTCGATCTTGAGGCACTGCAGGGCGCCGCGGGTAATCCAGTCGGCCAGCAGCACGGGGTGGCCGTCGTGGGGCTCGGAGCCGGTGAGCTCCGAGGCATCGATTGGGTCCAACCCGCCGACGAGGTGCCAGGCTTCCAATGAATTGCGGCGCTCAGGCAGCAGGAAACTGCTCAGAGTGCGCCCTTGGAAGGAGACCTCGGAGTTCGTTGCGGGCGCGAGAAATGCTTCGAGGGTTTCGGGAAACACTTCGGGCTCTAAGATCTCGAAGGCAGTCTGTCCGTGCAGTTGGCCGAAGGCGTCGTGCAAGGCGATGTCGAAGGCCGAATTACACACCAAGGCTGCCAGGTGGGGCAGGGCTTCAAGCCCTTCGGCGGTGCGTTCGGCGTTGAAGCCGGCTTGCAAGCGAGGGAGCTCGGATTCGTTAAACGCATTGCCCAACCGCATCGGGTGGCCGTTTTCGTTGAAGGCATTCCAGGCGTGGGCCAGACGCTGGCAGAAGTCTTGGAGTGCCTGATGCCGTTGGGCGTAGGGCAGGGCCGAGGGCCACACCCATTGGACACTGAGCGGTGTTTCGCCCCAGCCGGACGCCGAACGACCCTCCACGCCGCGAACGGTGATCTTCACCCGAGCACAGGTCACGGAGGTCAAGGCCTCGGTTCCAAATTTCAACGGCACTCGCGTTGTAACTGGCAGGAACCACAAGGCGACGCCGGTGACTTGGCACTGGTTGGAAGACAGGGTGGAAGTCATGACGAAATCGTGGGGCAGGTTCAGGCCAAGTGCTGCTTTAAATGAGCCAGGCTGCGGGTGGCGATGGCCTCGGGCCCTTCGTCGAACACGAAGACCTCCACGGACACCCAGCCATCATAGCCCGTGTTGCGCAGGGCTTGGCCGATGGGCCGGTAGTCGGTGTCGCCGAAGCCAGGTCCCTTGAGGTTCTCGTCATTGGCGTGGAAGTACGAGAATTGGCCGCGGAAGGCCTCGATGGTCTCGGCTACCGGCCGGCTTTCGGAGCACATGGCCTTCACGTCGAGCATGATTTGAAAGGCCGGCGAACCCATCGCATCGGCCAAGCTGCGGGTTTCGGCGGCGGTGTTGAGGAAGTTGGTTTCCGACGGGGCCAGAGGTTCCAGGCAGATTACGCCGCCGCGCTCCTCGGCGGTCCGCGTTGCCGGTCGGAAGGTCTCCAGCGTCCAGGCCCGCGCCTGCTCAGGCGTCACCCCGGGCAGAATATCCCGGCGCTTGGGCGAGCCGAAGATCATGCGCGTGCCGCCGAGGTCGGCGCAGAAGTCCACCGCATGCTGCAGGTAGTCGGCGGCCCGTTGGCGCGAGGCCGGGTCTGGATGGTTCACGTGCATGCCCTCAGTGAAGGCCAGCACCCAGTGGATGCCCGAGACGACGAGTCCAGAGTCCTCGGCCAGTTGCCGGATTTCACGCCGTCGACCGGCGGAAATATCGGTGATAAGCGGCGCCAGCGTGAAGGGTGCGATCTCGACCCCCTGATAGCCGGCCTTCGCGATGTACGGAAACGCCTTCTTCAAAGGCCACTCCTTGAAGATCTCGTTGCAAATGGCCCAGTGCATTCATCGACCATCGGCGGGCCCGGCCGGTGCATCAATCCAATTGAATACTCGACCTCGGTTAGGTGCCGCAGAAGGTGCGG
>JAPLUF010000320.1 GCA_026397755.1 Verrucomicrobiota bacterium | reverse complement strand
AATGACGGCGAATAGTTCTGGAAGCGCGTCCACCCGGGGCTAGGGCCGGCGGGCGGTGAAAGTCCTCAGGAAAATGAGTCAGCGCACTGAGCACTGGCGAGGGCGTTAGGCCGCCCATGGCGCAGAGAGACGCGTTGGACAAGGTGTCACAGAGATCCCGCAAGAGGGTGAGATTTTCGGTTCGCTGTTTCCCTTGAATCACGCGGTCAATGACTTCGACACCGCGAGTGCTTCCGATGCGGCACGGGGTGCATTTTCCGCAGGATTCAATGGCGCAGAACTCCATGGCATAACGAGCCATTTGGGCCATGTCGACGGTGTCGTCAAAGACAACGATGCCACCGTGGCCGACCATAGCCCCAGCCGCGGCGAAGGATTCGTAATCCAGCGTGGTGTCGAACTTGGACTCGGGCAGATAAGCTCCCAAAGGCCCACCCACCTGAACCGCACGGATGGGCCGACCGGAGGCGGAACCACCGCCAAACTCATAAAGCATCTCGCGCAACGTGACGCCGAAGGCCTTCTCGACCAATCCGCCCCGCTTGATGTTGCCTGCCAGTTGAAACGGGAGCGTGCCCCGGGATCGGCCCGCACCGAAACCAGCGTAAAAGGCGCCGCCTTTGTCCACGATCAACGGCACGGCAGCCAAGGTCATGACATTGTGGATGAGCGTAGGCCGTCCCCACAGGCCGGACAGCGCCGGAATTGGCGGCTTCGGGCGCACCATGCCACGCTTGCCCTCAAGGCTCTCCAGCATGGCGGTTTCCTCGCCGCAAATGTAGGCGCCTGCCCCGCGGCGGACGTGCAGTTCGAATCGTTTGCCCGTGCCCAGAAGGTTCGATCCCAAATATCCCGCATCCTGGGCATTCCGAATGGCGGCGAGCAAAATGCTCAAGGCGTGCGGATACTCGGAGCGCAGATAGATGTAGCCTTCGGTGGCTCCGACAGCGAGTCCGGCAATGACCATGCCTTCGATCAGGACGAAGGGGTCTCCCTCAAGGATCATACGATCCGAGAAGGTGCCCGAATCGCCTTCATCGGCGTTGCACACAATGTACTTCTGCTCGGCACGGGCATTGAGGACGGTCTTCCACTTAATGCCGGCCGGAAATGCCGCGCCGCCGCGCCCGCGCAGGCCAGACTGGGAAATCTCTTCGACGAGATCTCCGGGTTCAGCCTGAAGTGCCGCACGCAACCCGCGTCCCCCGCCGTGGGCCTCGTAGTCGGAAATGCTGAGAGGATCAGTGATGCCGACGCGGCTAAAGGTGAGTCGCTCCTGTCCGGCGAGATAGGGAATGGATTCGGGGGCACCGAGTCGCAAACGATGAGAGCCCCCCTGAAGGAACTGGGCATCGAACAGAGACGGGACATCGTGCGCTTCGACCGGTCCGTAGCCGATGCGTCCCTCGCTGGTGACGACTTCAACAAAGGGTTCGAGCCAAAACAGGCCGCGCGAGCCATTGCGAATCAGGCGGATGGAAATACCGCGTTCGGCGGCAATCCTGGAGATGGCCTGCGCCGTGGCGTTGGCACCGAGGCCTATCGCGGCCGAATCGTTGGGGACGTAGACGGTGACACTCATCGATTCCCTCCTGCGTTGGCCCGCAACTCCTGGATCCAGCGATCCAGCTTTTCTGAGGTCACACGACCTCGAACTTCACCATCGACCAGCAAGGAAGGGGCGCAGGCGCAATTGCCCAAACAATAAACAGGTTCCAAGGTGATTGAGCCGTCGGAAGCCGTTTCGTGAAAGGACAGGCCGTGCTGTTTTTGAAGGTGGGTTTCCAGAGCATTGCAGCCCATGGCTTGGCAGGCCTCGGCCCGACAGAGCCGCAAGATGTGGCGACCTGGCGGCACCGTGCGGAAGTCGTGATAGAAACTCAGCACGCCATGAACCTCTGCCTGCGACAGGTTTAGGGCATCGGCGAGCCGGGGCACCGCGGTGCTAGGAACATAACCCAGAAGATCCTGGATCCCGTGCAGCATAGGGAGCAGGGCTCCGGCCACGGAGCGATTGGCAGCGATCACCGAGTCAATCGTTGCCAATAGGTCCTGAGTCCCGAGCACTGTCGGCGATGTGTTGGCTTGAAGCCGTGAATCCATCTGAAGGGGTTCTATTTGCGAATAGTCGCCGTACAGGGCCTTAGGTTCAAGGTCTGAGGTTTGAGCGAAATCGCTGACGCAACCAAACCTGCCACCCTCCAGATGGACTGCGTTTACCGTTCCCTCATCACTATTGAGAATTTGAGACCACGCTTCGCCCTGAGGATACAGCAGCGACGACGACGTGCCGAATCCAAGGTCGGCCTCATCCCGACAAGAGGCCAAGCTTGTCGGGAGGCGGACAAAACTTGTCCAGCCCACCGACCCATTTCATCAAAGCCCTGCGCTGACGACTCACTTGCCGAGGCAAAACTGGCTGAAGATGGAGTCTAGCAAATCGTCGACGGAGGTCTTGCCGACCACCTCTCCTAAGGCCGTTAGCGCCACCCGCAGTTCAAAGGCCACCAACTCCAGGGTTTGCTGGCTCTCCAGCCCCGAACAAGTCTGGAGGACCGCCTCCCGAGCCCGCTCCAGCACGCGCTGATGGCGGACTCCAATGGCCACCCCATCGTCTCCGCTACCGCCGATACTCTTGGAGATCAATTGTTCTTCGATGGCCCGCTCCAGGTCGTCCAAACCGACTCCGGTCCTGCAACTCACTGGCACCGAGCCCGGGTAAACCTGCGCCCCAGGCAGGTCGCATTTGTTGGAAACGCAAATCCGGCCTTTGCCAGCCCACGCCGCCACCAGCGCGTCTTCCTCGACAGACCACGGCACCGACGCATCGACGATGTGCAAGATCAACTCCGCCTCCGCGGCCGCCTCGCGACTCCGTCGGATCCCCTCGCGTTCCACCGCATCCTCAGATTCCCGAAGGCCCGCGGTGTCCACCAGGACCAGCGGAATGCCGCGAACCTGAGCCACTTCTTCCAAGGTATCTCGGGTTGTTCCTGCCACCGGAGAAACGATCGCTCGCTCGTGTCCCAACAGGCGATTGAGCAACGACGATTTGCCCGCATTGGGTCGCCCTACCAAGGCTGTGCGAACCCCCTGCCGCAAGAAACGCCCCTCGCGCGCCGTGCGCAGCAACGCATCGATTCCGTCCAGTGCCGACCGGAGCTTCGCCGTCAGTACAGCGGTCGTGTCCGGGGAGATGTCTTCATCCGGAAAATCGATATGGGCCTCGATATGTGCCAGGACGCCCATGAGGGAATCGCGCAAGACTTCGATGCGGCGCGACAACGCTCCGGCCAATTGCGCACGAGCGGTGCCCAAGGCGCGGTCGGTCTGGGCGTGGATCAGGTCGGCGACCGCCTCGGCTTGAGCAAGGTCCATGCGCCCATTGAGGAAGGCCCTGGCGGTAAACTCCCCCGGTTCGGCCGGTCGGGCGCCTGCGGCCAACACGGTCTCCAAGACACGACGAGTCAGAAGGATGCCGCCATGGCAGGCGATCTCCACCGTGTCCTCGCCCGTGAAGGACTTGGCCCCCCGGAAGACCGTGAGCACGGCTTCATCCACGCGGATTCCGTGGCGGTGGACTTCACCGAGAATGGCCATCCGCGGCGTGAACGAGGACGGCAATCGACCGCTGGCGGACCGCAGACATCGGTCGGCCACAGTCAAAGCCTCCCTTCCCGAGAGGCGCAGGACGGCCAGTCCTCCGGTCCCTGGAGGGGTCGCCACGGCTGCGATGGTGTCGGAAGGATTCATCGATAAAACACCTCAACCTCAAACGTGACCGCAATTGCCTTGAGCATTCTCTGCATCGCGCCCCTGGAGCCAGAAGCGAGCCTTCTCGTAACTGCGCTTGTGGAGGTAATGCAACAAGTCCGGCGAGGTTCCCGGAGGCAGCGCGTGGGTGAGTTCGCTCAAGCGCTTCACGATGGGCAGAACACTTTCCGGTTGGCCCGTCGTTCCCCCGGTGGCCACATTCTCCAAGCGAATCAACGCCTCCAAGATCTCCGATTCCAATGCCGTCATGTGCCACACAATGTGCTGCCAACGACTCCCCGGGGTCAAATCACGACCGTCATGGGTTATCCCCGGCCGAAGAAACACCTGAATCGAGGGCAATGAGATTGCCCAGCCATAGCATTACCGGGGGATTGTCTCAAAGCGGCCGCCGCAAACCAATGAAGGTCAGTCCGGAGAACTCACAGGGCTGAGGATCGCCTGATACACCGTCAGACCATCGGCACCGGGTTCGTCGGCCTTGGGCACCGTGAACCAAGTCATGCCGGCAAAGGGGCTCTTGCGCTCGACAGTCGTCCAGTTCCTCAGATCGTGGGAGATCCGAAGGACCGCCTTGGTCTCCAGACTCCAGGGACCGCTGACTCGGACACAGTCGCCCGAGGCGCGCGGCACCCACTCGATGAGCACCGGCGGAGGCGTGTCCCGAACACTCAAGCGAACTTCATCCTCGGAAGGCACCACCTGCCAGTGCAACCCAGCCTCGAGCGGAGGCAATACGATCCGTTCAAACCAACCGTTGAGGTTGTCAGCTTTAACCAGGTTCAACACCGCACCTCGGGAAAGCAGGACACCGTCTGTCAGGACGACCTCCAGGGTGCCCCGCAAGTTCAAAGGGCCTGACACCTGCAAGGCCACCTCGGCCGCGACGGTGGTTTCGCGAACCCGCACTTGAAGGGTCCCTTTAGAGGTCTGGGTCCATTCTCCGCGAACTCGCCCCGGCTGCTCCTGATCGACCACCGCCAGAGCGCCATTGGTCAGGTGGCCCGATAAAATACCCGCCGCGATCAAGGTTCCGCCCTCGAGACTCAGCCCCTGGGACAATACCAATTCGCCGCCTTCGACTTGGAGGGTGCCACCGGCCTGAACCAACGGCGCGGAGAGCTGGAGACGCCCACCGAATGGCAGGCGGATCTTACCCCGATTGGTGAGTGCTTCCCCCGAAGTGGCCCATCGGGCGGACCCTTGGACGTCGAGCAACCCCTCTACGGCCAATCGTCCGCGAATCTCAGAGAGGCCGGCCCCGGGCTTCACCCGCAAAATGCCCTGCGGCGCGAGCGTCATTCCTGAATTGGGCAATTGCAGCAAAGCCCCAGGGCTTCCGGAAGCAGCAACCAACTCCACCAACCCCTCAATCGGGGTCACCGTGTTGAGAAGCAGGCTGCAGGGACCAAAGGTATCGTCTGAGGCCACGACGATGGACAAGTCGCCAGGAAAACGTCCCTCAAGAGACGATCCTTGGGCCGCAAACCGGAGAGCTAGTTTCTGCGTCGTCTCGGAAACCACCTCCGCCGAGGCTGCGACCAACAAGGGCCGGGCAAACACGTGGCCCCCCTCGTAGATAAAACGACTTTGGTTGTAGAATTCAAAACGGCTCGAAGGTCCGGCCACACGAATCTCCCCGGAAACCTGGCGGAAACGAGCCCCCTTGCCGGTGATCGCCAGCCCCATGTAATTAGCGGCCTCGATGACACCCCGGTTGACCCACTCGGCCCCATCCCGGCTGAAGAGGAGCACCGACTTGAGGGAAACCAACCCCTCGTTCACCAGATCGCCGTTGATAAACCGGGAACCACCCGGGCCGTATTGCACGAGAATCTCTCCGGTGGTGCCCACGTCAATTCGCCCTGAACTGAGATTGATGCCCACCGACTGGGGCTCGTCCGGAGCTTCGATCCGAAGCCGTCCATCCACACGAAATGCGGCCGTGGGTTCGTTTCCGTCGTAGCCCTGAATCCAACGGAATCCCCCTTCCGGAATGTCATCAATCGCGTAAACCCTTCCACACACGCCTCCAAAGATCAGCGCACACAAGATTACGATAGACCGCGTCTGGTTATAAGTCCCACTCAGATAGAGAAGTCGCCCGATAGCAGGCAAATTGGGTTTCATTGACAGTGACAATTATAAAATCTAAGCCGATCTATTGATCAAAACAAACACCTTCGGTCAGTCAGCACACCCATCCAAATCCAAGGCTTCGATATTAATATATTTTGACAGTGATAACCCTACTTTGCTGGGGCGTACGTCTTTTTGAAAGCCCGATGGCTCTAAAAAAACGCACTCCAATCGCTTTTTCTACCGGAAGCCCCCCTCACTCCCTTTTCGGAAGAAACCGGGTCCGACTGAAGTCCCGCTGGAATCAATAACGCTCGCGGTTGGGATTCCAGATCACATCGCTGAGGAATTTCTCCTCGCGACCCGGTGTGGGGCTTAACAGGTAACTACGACGGAAGAACTGGGCATGACCGTCTAAGAACACGAGGTTGGCCCCTCCGCGGGTCCCCAACCCGTGACGCAATGCCAAACGCTCACTGCGGGCCGCCGGAAACACCCCATTTCGCGTCGGATCTGGAGTGCACGGCTCCAGCGTGGGACTGAAAGCTTGGTCGAGCAACGACACGGTCGCCGAGGGAGCAGCCACGGCACTCATCAGCGGCATCATCGGGTACTCGTAGCTGTTCCCTTGAACCCCGTTACGAATGGAAGACTGCAATTTGAGGTCGAGGTTCATTCCGTAACTAAAGACACCAAAGGCTCCCCCCTTCATGAACGCGTCTCCGCCAGCGGCCCGCGCTCCGGCACAATGGAAAACCCCTCCCTGTTTGCCGGGAAACGGCCATATCTCCTTCGGATCAGTCGTGGTCGAGTTGGTTGCGTACCCCGCGAATGAGCGCTGTCCCAGGTAGGGCGGTAAGGCATTAAACCAAGCCAGAGGATCCCTCGGGCTGCCGGGGCCCTCCACGGCACCGGTATCCACACCGTACTGCCCACCGCTGTCAGTTCCGTCGCGCGGAATCGCATCTCGCGAATCCGTGGCATACAACTGGATACCCAACCCCCATTGACGCAAGTGGTTGAGACACTGAACCGAAACCGCTTTGGAGCGAGCCGATGCCAAACCGGGTAGGAGTAAGCCTGCCAAAATTGCAATAATGGCAATAACCACCAAGAGTTCCACCAATGTGAAGGCGTGTATTGGCACTCCGCCCGTCGATCGCGGAAAGGATTGACCCAGAAATCTCCGAGATTTGCCCCGTGTCCGACAGCAATGACTCTGAACGGGTTCCCTAGACTGTGGTTCGACTGAATTCAACCGTTTCAATTGATTGAAGAATATATAGACTTAAACCATTTTGTCTAGCTTCATGAAATTTTTGTTATTTCTTCGGGTTTAAATTTTCGTTGATACGACATCTTCGTCCTATTCATAGGTGTTCCTTGACGATGGGTAACACTCCACAGAGCCATCCTCCTTGAGCTTTTT
>JAPLUF010000308.1 GCA_026397755.1 Verrucomicrobiota bacterium | reverse complement strand
GCGGGCATGTCATCATCATCCGTGGCGAAGGCCCCAAGGGCGGACCCGGCATGCGCGAGATGTTGTCCCCGACCAGCGCCATCATGGGCAAGGGTCTCGGAAAGGAAGTTGCCCTGATCACCGACGGCCGCTTCAGCGGCGGCTCACACGGATTTGTCATCGGTCACACCACTCCGGAAGCCTTCGACGGCGGCCCAATCGCCGTGATCAAGAATGGGGATCCGATCACCATCGACGCCAAGAAGCGTGAGATCAACTTGGGCATCCCGGTCAAGGAATTGACCTCCCGACTCAAGGCCTGGAAACAACCCAAACCCAATTACACCCGCGGAGTTCTGGCCAAGTATGCGGCCACGGTCAGCACGGCCAGCGAGGGCGCGGTCACCGATCGGCAATACTGAAGCCCTGCTTCAGAAGCCCCCAATTCTCCCCGAACCCCATGGCCCTACGCATCAAGATTTGCGGTATCACCCGAGAAGAAGATGCGTGGGCTGCGGTCGACGCTGGCGCCGATGCGCTGGGGTTTGTCTTCGTTCCTGGCACGCCCCGGTTCATTGAGCCGGAGCGGGCTGCCACCATCACGAGGCACCTGCCTCCATTCGTGAGTTGCGTCGGACTCTTCGTCAACGCCGACCCCGCACTCATCCGGGCCACTCTCACCGAGGTGCGCCTCGACACGGTTCAACTCCACGGAGATGAATCCCCGGAGGTGGGGTTGTTGCTTCGGGGACAGGTGCGGGTGATCCAGGCCTTCCGCGTTCAGGGGCCCGAAATCCTGCTGCGATTGCCTAACTACCGGAAATCCGCCGATGCATGGCTCTTGGATGCCTATGTCCCCGGAGCGGCTGGCGGAACCGGTGCCCGCTTCGATTGGAATCTCGCGGTGCACGCCCGGGAACTGGGGCATCCTCTGATCCTCGCTGGCGGTCTAAAGCCTGAGAACATCGCAGATGCGGTCCGGCAAGTACGCCCCTTTGCCGTGGATGTGTCCTCGGGAGTCGAAATCTCTCCCGGACGGAAAGATCTCGAGAAGGTGCAGCGGCTTATCGCTGCGGCGCGATCTGCTTGAACTGATGATGCGGCAGAAAGGTGCCATTCTTGGGTAGGGCTAGATCTTTAAGACGACGGCACGTGCCACGCCGCTTTCGGAGAAAGCGCCAACGTAAGGGGACACCGACCGCTCGGAGATCGGTCCCTACCTAGGATGTGCTTGAGGCCCGTAACGAGCGAACAACGAGGCTCTTGCGGAAGAAGACTCAGCCAGCACGACGGATCCCATTGAATCGTACCGGCTAAAGCTCACCCAAAAAACACCATTCAAATCGGCTTGCTGAACAGGCTACCGATGGGTTTTCCAACACCATCACGGGTTACATAGAACGGTCGCTTTTCAATCTCATAGGACAGCTTGGGTGAAACCCCCATCGCTCGGTACAGCGTGGCGTGCAAATCCTCGATACCTACTCGGTCTTGGATCGTCTTGCAGGGACGCTCGTCGGCGGTCACACCGTGGAGGTGCCCGCGCTTCATGCCGCCGCCAAAGAGCAGCACGCTGCCCGCATCGGTGAAGTGCCGGTGCATGCCGTAGTTAACCGGTGAATCGATGCGCTGGGGCACCGGCACCTGATCTTGGATGGGTTTGTCCGGCTTACCCTCCTGCATCATGTCGCGGCTGAATTCGCTGGCCACCACTACCAACGTCCGGTCGAGCATGCCACGCTCCTCCAAATCGAGCACCAATTGCGAGATGGCGCCATCGATGGCCATCTTCATGTGGACGAGCTTTTCGTGCCCCCGTTCGTGGGTATCCCAATTGAGGAACGGGATGTACTCGGTCGTCACCTCGATGTACCGGGCTCCTGCCTCGGCCAATCGCCGAGCCAACAAACAGCCCAAACCAAAGCGCTGGAGATTAGCCTTCTCATAAACGCCCTCGCGGTTCATGTCACCACCGAGCCGTCGACTAAAATCCCAGCCACCCGGCGCGTATTTGGCGATGGTCTCGGGCGACTCTAACGTGAGGTCAAAGGCTTTGGCCGAGGGAGAGGCCAGCAAGCGATGCGCATTGTCGATCGATCGCAAGAGCGACTCCTTCTGATATCCACTGCCCAATTGCCCCACCGGGGAGGCCTCCAACAAACGCCGATAAAACCGATCCCGGTTCTCGAAACGCGAGGGGCTCATGCCCTGCGGCGGCGTGACCACATCCTTAGCCGCATCGGGGAACGGCACGTTGAAGGGACCGAACTCACTGCCCAAAAACCCGGCCGAAGTGAAGGCCTTGAGTTCCTCACCTTCGCCGACATCAAAGCGCTGGCCGATGTTGATGAAGGCAGGCACTGCGGCGTTCTTTGGGCCAAGGGTTCGGGACATCATCGCCCCGATGTGCGGACATGCGACCGACTGCGGCGGCGCGTAGCCCGTGTGCCAGTGGAACTGATGCCGCGAGTGGAGGATGAATCCCAGATCACCGGCCGTGTAGGTCCGAATGAGGGTGCCGCGATCCATCACCCTAGCCACCTTCTCTAGCCCCTCACTCAAGCGAATACCATCCACCGCCGTCGGGATCGACGGGAAGGTCGAGAGCACCGTGTTCGGGTTCATCCCCTTCTCGTAGGGCGTGTAGCGCTTAGGATCAAAGGTCTCGGTCGAAGCCATACCCCCACCCATCCACAGCACAATAATGGTATCGGCCGTTGCAGGTGGGCGCAGCGCCTCCCCCTCGGCGGCCATCGACGGTCGGGGGAGTCCGGCACCCAGGGCTCCGAGGGTTGCAGCGCTGAGTCCCTTGACGAAATCGCGGCGTGTGAAATCGGGAGTCTTCATGAGAAATGTGTTCGGCGATGAATCGATCGAGGATGTCTGGGTCGCGGTCAATACGTCAGCTGGAATTCAGGCAGCAAGGCAAGGATCCACAAGAGGTCTTCAACGCCATCCGAATGAGACTTTTTCCCCACCAACTCCAAGGCTAGAGACAACTCCTGGCGGGTCGGCGGCCGGGACAACCCTTGCTGGAAAACCCGCTGAGCCAACGCCCGTCCATCGGGATGGGTGGCCACCAATTTCTCGGACCCCCGCTTGAGGAGTTTGGCTAGGCTTTCGCCATTGGTCAGCTCCAGCGCTTGGATCGTTGTCGCCATGGACTGGCGTGTGGTGATGACTTGCTCGCGATTAGGACGTCCCAAAGCCAAGGCCAGCGGATCGGCCGGGATCAACGAGGCCCGCACCGATCCATAGACCTGACGACCAGAAACATTTTGAGCCAGAGTGGACTCAATATTCCATGGAGACATTCCCGGCCCTCCAAGAATGTCGGCCGCGAGCCAACGTTCCGTGGATGAAGTCTGCCAGTCGCCCGAAGGATTCTTTTTCACCCGCCACGATGCGTCGGACCCGAAGTCGAGGAACGCCTCGGCAGGAGGCCCGGCTTGCTTCTTCGATTTGAGCTCTGTTTGAAGCACTCGAGCGTACACCAGCAGGCCTGCTGGATTGATCGAGTCACCACCATTGACGGCCTCGATCGCCAGAATATTGGTCCCCACACGCAGCTGACCGCGCACATCATACACGCTGGACTGCATCCAATCGGAAGACTCGGTGCCCCGCACCTTCTTGCCATTCAAGAAGACCTTGGCCGAGTTATCGGCATGAACAAACAATGTGGCCTCGCTCGGAAGGGCTGACACCACCCAATCCTTGCGGAAGGCATTGGTCTCCGGTGGCACACCGGTGGTTCCGGCGTGGGCATCGCTCCAAATCCAAAAAGTGTTCCCGCGCAACTTCTTCGAAGAGCCAGGTTCCGCGAGCAAACGATCCAAATCGCCCGAAGGCTTGTCCGCCCAGACTCCGGTGATCGAACTCAAAGCATCGCGGAATTGCTCGGCCGTCAGGCGGCGGATGGCCGGCCCCTTGAAGGTGTACTCGGCCTCGGGTTTTTCCGGAACATTGACCGACGGGAACTGATAAGCCCGTGAGCTGAGGATGAGTTCCAACGTGCGCTTGAGGTCCCATTGATGGGCGACCAGATCCTCGGCCAACCAATCCAGTAAGTCGGGGTCCCAGGCCGTGTTTTGCATCACATCCAGTGGCTCCACCAGACCACGCCCAAGTAACCGGGCCCAGAGACGGTTGACGATGGTTCGCGACAGTCGTCCATTTTCACGCTGCGTGATCAAGCGAGCCAATTGCTCGAGCCGGTTGGTCTTGGGGGCCTTGGGATCCACAGATCCCAGTTCGGGAAAGAGAAACTGCAGCGGAGCCACCTTCCCGGTGGGTTTGTCGCACAGGACCATTTCGAGAGCGCCATCGGCGTAGATGCCGGCCAATCCGTAGGCGTCGCTGAGTTGCCAGTCATCGATGAACGAATCATGGCAAGAGGCGCACTTGAGGTTCACTCCCATGAACACCTGTCCAATGTTCTGGGCGGCCTGAAGCGGCGGCGTCATGGATGCGTTGACCGTGCCCCGCCAGACAATGCCCTTGATAAAGCCGTCGCTCCCGTTCACCGGATTGACTAACTCTCGGACAAATTGGTCGTAGGGTTTGTTGTCGAGCAGCGCCTTGTAGAGCCAGGGACTGATTTGCTTACGACCACCATCGATGTACCCGGTTCCCGCATAGTCATTGCGAAGAAGATCGTTCCAGAAGCTCAACCAGTGCTGGGCGTAGCGAGGTTTATCATCGAGCAACTGCCGGACATAGGTCGCCCGCTTGTCCTTGCGGCGGTCTTTGAGAAACGTCTCCTGCACCTCCGGAGTCGGCAAAAGCCCGGTGATGTCCAACGAAGCCCGCCGCAGGAACATCCGATCATCGACGGTCTTCGGCGCCGCAATACCGTGCCGCGAAAAATATGCCTCGGTAAACCGATCCACCGGATGGGCTGCCCGTCCGGCCGGCAACTCGGGACGACGGGGCTTGAGGTTGTTGGCTGGTGGCTGGGCAAATGAAACCTGCGGGTCCCACTTCAGTCCCTGATCGACCCAAGCGCGCAGAATTCCCACCTGTTCGGGGGTTAATTTCGACCCTTTCTTGGGCATGGCAGAATCCGGGTCGGTTCCAGCCACGAGGTGAATGAAATAGCTTTGGGCGCTGTTGCCTACGACCACCGCCGGTCCTGACTCACCGGGCAGGAGAAAGGTCTCGCGCGTGTCGAGTTTCCAATCGCCATTGGCCTTGCCGCGACCATGGCATTTGACGCAACTGGCCCCGAGAATGGGTTCAACGTCTTTGCGAAAATCCACCAACCGACCCACAGCCGGAGGCAGCTTTTGGATGGCCTCGGGCGAAGGTTCGGCGGCAGACACAGCCACCCACTCCCCCAGACTCAATAAGCCCAGGAACCAACGGAATGCCAATGTGGAGAACGGACCGGTGGAATGCACGTTGTAGACTATCCGCGCGAGGTTGGGATTCGGCAAGCCCTTCAGGTACGGGGCCTTTGCCATCGACCGCGATGGTGTGCCCCAGTCGCCCACCCAAAAACGCGAGAGTCACTGAGCACGAGTGCTGCGCTCAGCCATCCAATAGACATCAGAGCGTGCCAGATTATCGCGAGCCGGCACGTTCAATGGCAGTGTTTGCCCCTTCTTGATGGGCTGAAGGAACTGAGAGGAACGCCAGCGATGGATCTCGGAATGGCCGTCAGCGAAGGCAAAACCCGCTGCCCCGTTGTGATAAGACGCCGGGAAATCCACAACTTGCCGCGTCGAGGTGAGATTGCCTTCCACAAAACCCGTCATATCCACCACGAAGTATCCGTCGTTGATGGAGTCTTCACGCTCATCCACGAGCACCCAAGTGTTGGAGGGCCCCGGGAGGTTGAGATCCGACTCTTTCGAATAAACTTTCCACTGCGAACCAGAATTCCCCCAGCCCGGACCTCCCACCCAATTGTTCATGGAGACACTGCGGATGCGGGGAACTAATTTCTTGTCGCGCGTGTTGTAGGCCATCGTCATGTCGGCCGGACAATGCCAGATGCCGATAGAACCTCCGCAATACGGCCACAGGACACTCTTCTTGGTAAAAGCCTCGTGGTCCCAATTGTTCGGATCCCGCTCCAGGGCCTTGGTGTTGTCCAACCAACTGCCGCCGGTCCAGTTGGGCACATCGCGTCCCGCCCCAGGAGGAGTCCAATTGGCGGCCCCGGGAAACCGGTCTGCGTTGTCGGCGGCATAAAGCTTCCACGCGAGCATCAACTGCTTGGTGTTGTTCATGCAGGAGATACCGGTCGCCTTGGATTTAGCCTTCGCCAACGCCGGAAGGAGCATTCCGGCCAAGATTGCTATGATGGCGATGACCACCAGTAGTTCGATCAGGGTGAATCCCGGTGATCGCCGTAAACATAGTCTGCCCATGGGGAATGTTTTCATTGGTTGTTTAATGGCATAGTGAAGCAACGCTCCGAAGGCAAGGGCCTCGTTACAGCCAGTCCACCATCCCAGCGACCTCTCTATCAAGGTCCGTCCTCGATGCACGGCGGCCTGTCAGGTCAGATCGCAGGACGGGACGCCACGACCGGCTTCCTCGCCGGTCTACCGGGATCGGAGAAACCCATCCCAAAGAAGTTTCCCGGCCAACAAGGTGACCATGGAAAGAAAGATAGGTCGGATAAATCGTGCCCCTCCCTTCACAGCCACTCCAGCCCCCAGTCGCCCGCCGATCATCTGCCCCAGAGCCATCACACCACCCACCCCAAAACGCACATGACCCGTGGCGAGGAACAACCCCAGCGATGCCAGATTGCTGGAGAGGTTCATGGCCTTCGTATAGGCCGTTGCTGTCAGTAAATTCCAGCCCATGCCAATCAGACAAGCGATGGTCCAGAAGCTACCGGTGCCCGGACCAAAGAACCCGTCGTAAAACCCGATGAGCAACCCGCAACCCACGGCGAACACCCAACGGGTCTCGGTCACCGCATCTTCGGAAATCCACCCACCGCCCCACCCCAATGACCGCCAGCGGAGCAACAGTCCGGTGAGAGTCGATGGACGCGCCTCACGGCCCAGATCGGGTTTCAGCCCCAAATACAGAGCAATGGCAACTAACAGCACCGGGATCACCGGACGCAATACATGCGGATCCATCCGCGTGACGCAGGCCGCGCCCAACAACGCGCCGGAGGCCGTGGCCACGACGCCTTGGGACACCTCACTCCACTTCAACAGTCCATGCCGAGCGTACTGAACCGTGGCCATGGTCGTGCCCATCGACGACTGGAACTTATTGGTGCCTAGGGCGTCCTGCGGATCCATGCCCGTGGCCAGCAACATCGGCACGGTCAAGAGGCCTCCGCCGCCAGCGATGGCGTCCACCCAACCCGCCACCAACCCGGTCGCAAAGAGAGCCGGATACCATTCCCAAGAGAGTTCCATGTCCAAATCGAGCGGCGAATCACTGGGCCTGTTTTCGGCATTCTCGCAAGACGAACGCCACGAGTTCCGGTGATTGGAAAAACCCCGTCCACATAGTGTGTCCCTGCCCCACCGGGACCACCCATTCGAAGGTTCCGCCCAAGGCCTGATACCGCGATCGCACCAAACCCGAATTGGCCTCGAGCGGCACCAGTTTGTCCTGATCTCCATGGATGACAAAGAGCGGCACTCGGGCCCGCACCAAGGGTTCCAATCGATCGATCGGATTGTGTCGGATCAATTGCGCCTCCAAATCAGCCGGTTTGAGTCCGAAAGCCGGAGCGGCATTGGAGATGCCTGGGTAACTCGCCAAATTGCAAACCGGATAAATCCCAGCGAATCCAGCCACCTTGTCAGGGTTCTCGGCCGCCCAGGAAAGGGTCATCAAGCCTCCGCGACTGCGCCCCAACAACATCACCTTCTGAGCGAATTTACGGTGTGAGGTGAGTTCATCATGGAGCGCCGAATAGAGCGCCCGCCCCGCGGCATTGCCGTAGGATTCCCCCACGTCGATGCCGGCAACCGCAATGCCCGCTTCGAGAAAGCGCTCAAACATCCACTTCTCTTCAGTGCCTGGAAGCCCCGGCAAGGTTGGAGCATAAAGCACCCAGGGTATGATTTTCCCGGCCGAGGGCGGTACTAGAACAAAGGCCGTATGTCCGCGGATGGACAGCACCTCTCCCGGCAGCGGTAGCACTTTTTGGGGCGGCACCGACGGCTTCGTCTCTTCGGCACGGATGGATGAACCCATCATCGCCAATAAGACCCAAATCCCAAGACTCCATCGTAGCGTTGTCATCATTGCTGTTTCTCCTGGTTGAGCGTGGTTCCTTGAGGCACGACGACCGTCGACGTGGGCGCCAACGCGGATGCGGATAACCGCTGCCTCTCGGCCGCTTTGGCAAAGGGCCAATAAACCACCATCGCCAAACCCAGCGAAACAACGCCCCAAACCGCCGCTCGCCAATCCCCTCCGGTCAGCAAGTAATGGCCGATGACGGGCGGTGTGGTCCACGGGACATTCACAAAGGGTTTTCGAATCCAGCCCCAGTCCATCAGGCAATAGGTTGAGGCCGTCAGCAGCAAGGCGTTGGCCACGTAAGGGATCATGAACCACGGATTGAGCACGATGGGGATGCCGAAGAAAATAGGCTCATTGATTTGGAAGATCTGGGTCGGCAAGGACAGTCGACTGATCTTCCGGTAGGCCGGGTCTTTGGACATCGCTAAAATCAAAGCCAGACCCAGCGTGGCCCCGGTGCCGCCGACATTGACGAAGGTCGAAAAGAATCCATTGGCTGTGACATAGGGCATGGGCTGACCGCGGCCTACCGCCTCCACATTCTCGGCCAGGAATTGCAGAAAAATCGGAGCCACAAAGGCATCGAGCGTGTTGTCGCCGTTGATGCCCACCGACCACAAGAGCGTCACCAGAAAGGCGTACACCAGAATACCCGGCAGGGTGTTCAAGGCGAAGACCAACGGCTTGAAGAACGTCTGAACGCCGCCGTTAATATCCACTCCCATCACAAAGCGCAGGATCCAAAAGGCCACCACGAGGAACACCGTCGGGGTTACTGAAATGAACGTGTCGGACACCACCTTGGGCACCGAATCCGGCAAGCGGATGACCCAGTTGGCATCGGTGAAGGCCTTCTGGATACGGACTGTCACTAGGGCGATCAGTATGGCCGTAAATAACCCCTTCGATCCCAGGCCCTCCATGACCAGAGCTTGATCCTTCATCTCCAACTGAATGAGCAGGAAGACCAGGGCCGACTGGGTCGCACTCAAGAGGGCCTCTTGTTTGAGACGAGATCCCAGATCGTAGCCGATGGCCAGGCAGACGAAGAGCCCCAAGAGTCCGAAGGTGGCGGTGACGGGAATTTGCAGGAGCGACAGATGTGGAGCCATCCGGGCTTCCCAACCTGGGATGGGCAGATACGCCACCACCATGAAGAGCCCGCCCAAGATGGTCAGAGGGACCACCGAAACCATCCCGGCGCGGATGGAGGCGAGATAGGTGTTCTCACTGAGCGCGGTCATCCGCGGGATCAGCCAGCGGTGGAGAAAGAGGGACAGCGAGTTCATGTCACGTGGAGCTATGCGGTCTCACTTCTTCACTAAAGGCAGCCGCGGGAGCCTCCAATCGGTGACCCAAATACAAGCAACCGTCCATCCCCTCCCCGACCTGGATGAGCGGCTGGAAACCGAGCTTCCGGTAAAACCCCTGAGCCGAAACGTTGGGCAAGCTCACCCCAAGGTGCGCTCCCGGAGATCCGCGTTGGCGCAGCAACCTCAGCACTTCCGCCATCATCGCTCGACCCAGCCCTCGCCCTTGAGCCCGTGGCAGCAAGTCGATGTGTACATGCGAGGGATATTGGTCGTAGGGCTCCGGGCAAAAATAATCCGGGTGGTGATAAACGTGGTGGATTTGCTGGACCCGGTTCCATCCGCCAGGATGCCCGGTCGGGGCCGGATAAGCCCGGCACAACTCTGGCCGCCACTCCGCTTCATACCGGGCGTAGAACCCGTGGGAATCCATCGCCGCGAGCACGTACCCGCAAATGCCCTGGTCATCTTCGAGGATCCGCGCCAACTCCGGCTCATAGGCCAGATAGGGGCCCACGAACACCCGGCCCAACGCCTCTGGGTCGTCGCGGTAAAACGGCTGGCCATCTTGTCCGAAATTACCGGTCTTCAGGCAAACCGCGTAGGCACCAGCCCTGTCACCCGCTTGGGGTGGGCGCAACTGAAAGGGAAAAGGAAGGGTCGAAGTCATATCGCCGAGGCCGGTCCGGGGTTCAGGTTCATGGAGGTCCATTCCATCGAGCCGTCTGGCCGGGGTTTCAGGAACGACTGAACGCGCACCACAAAGCCTCCACGATACGTCTTCGGCCGGTGGAAGTCGGACTCGAACGGAGTGCCCGCGCGGGCCGGATCGATCTGGTGGCTCCACCAACGGTCAATAAGGTCCAATTCCTCCCGCAATTCCCAGACCCTGCGGTGGAATGCGTGAAACAAGCCGCGATCCTTCAAATCCACCAACCGCGCACAAAAGTCCTTCAACCGCAGCATCCGCGCTCGAACCGCTAGGGACTCCGGATCCACCGGCGGCCGGGGCGACGACAAGCAACAGGCGATAGCCAGCGCCAACGCATCCGCTTCAGGCCCCTCCTGATACGGCAGATAGAAACAATCCGCGAAGGTCACCAAATCATCGAAACTCAACGGAGCTCCCACGGTGGCGAATCGAGGCCACCAGGCCTTCAAACCCTCCAGAAACGATGCCCGGGAATCCCACGCTCTGTCGGCCGCGAGGTAGGTCCCGAACGAATGGATCGGCACGAAGTTCAGCGAAAACTCCGTATTGGGATTGAGCAGAATTCCCCGCACCGCCTGCTTCAACTCCAGGGGTCTTCCGGCATACGGACCGCAGAAAAAGCGGCGACCATCGTAGTCGTTGGCGAAGAGGTTGTCCCAAATCAGCGGAGGACGCCGCAGGATCTCGGTCAACCGCGCGATCGGGTCCAAATCTAGCGTCTCGGAGATAATCTCTGGACCCGTCCAAAAAACGTCGATGTCGGGATGAAGACCCTGACCGAGTATCTCCAAATACCCCTCACCCCCGTGACGTGCTGCAACCATCCGGGCGCAATAGGGCGTTGGGCATATCAAAAAGCGACCCTGCGTCCGGGCTCGACTCCATGCATAAACCTCATTAACCCAGGCAGCTTGAGCCGCCGCCAGCGATCCCCATCGAGCTAAATCGACCGGGCGCATCGCGTCTGGGATGTCATCGAGCAGGATGCAAAAGTCGTTGACGCCGTCGTCCAGCAACTGAATCAGGCGACCTTGAATGGCAGCCATGTCGGCGGGATCCGAATACGTCACATCCAATCCCGGACTGCAGGCATAGATAAGACGCAAACCGCGCTGCCGGCACCCGGCCACTGCCTCCCGGACCTCCATCAAACCGGATTCATCGTACGACTGCCGCCAGATGGCTCGCTGATGCAAATCATCCTTGGGACCATAAAAGTAGGTATTGAGGCCGCTACGAACCATCCAATCCCAAAGTTGGTGTCGCTCGGCCGGAGTCCACGGCGGACCATAGAAACCCTCGATCACGCCGGATAGAAACTGGGGTTCGGAGGAGTCAGTCATCGGATCAGTGGAGCACTAGGCCGATCAAGCGCCGGGGCCGCCGAACCGGTCAAGCCTGTCCCCAAGGAATCCCGCTATTAAACCTGTCACGGTTCCTTTTCCTCTCGAGGAGCCTGTCCCTCCCCTCAGTCTATTCCCCGCAGCCCGCTGTCCTGGCCCGATCAAATCTCCGCCACATCTACCCGCTCCCGCCGCACCGCACTGTGTTTATTGAACCTGTCACTCTATACGACTCTCGACTCGCCCCCATCTCCGCCACATCCCCGCTTCTGCCGCACCGCTTTGTAAATATTGAACCTGTCACTCTATTTGACTCCTAGCTTATGACGCTCAGGACACGGTTCTTGGCGGGCTGAATTTTAGACTTATGAAGCATTCAGCGAATCCTTGATTGAATGGATCGAGATTCTACCATTCCCCTCTTATGAAACTGACCGTTCGAGGCGAATATGCCCTGCGCGCCCTGACCCACCTTGGGTTGCGCCATTCGCCCAAGGTCATCCAAATTTCGGTGATCTCGACGGCGGAAAACATTCCGAAACGTTTCCTCGAGCAAATTCTTAACGACCTCCGGACTGGAGGGTTCGTCGAAAGCCGTCGCGGAGTCGCCGGAGGATACCGTCTGGCCAAACCGCCAGAGAAGATCGTCATCGCCAGTGTGATCCGACACATCGAAGGAGCGTTGGCCCCCATTGGCTGTGTTTCAGAAAACTACTACGAGAAATGCAATTGCCCCGATGAGGCCCGCTGCGCCTTGCGCTCGATCATGAAGGAGGTTCGGGACTCCATCGCCCACCTCCTCGAAAAGACGACGCTCGCCGATCTGGTTGCCCGTGCTGAGAAACTCAGGTCCACCGATCCCGCCGATGCCGACTTTGTAATCTAAACTTCATTATTTCCGAGGGTCCGCACTCTCAGCGACCTAGCGGGCGGACAAGACGGCATGAGCAACGCCGATCCTACGGAGAGCCCCGTCTCCCGCCAGGCCTCGGGGGCCTTCGGCAAATCCTGCGGTAATTCCCGGTTCATCACGGATTGTCTTCACGGTGGAGCTCCCAATGGCCCACCGGGAATTTATAGAGATTCGCCTGCGAAAATTTTACCCGGAGGCATCCATTATTGTGAGACAACTGAGACAGTCCAATTGAGTCACAGTGTCACAGTGTCACATCCTATCCCCCATTCCGACCGGATTTATTTGCAACCACCGCTTCGAAAATCGCCAAAAACAGGTTTTTTTGAGTTTTTAATCCAGTTTTTGTTCTTTCGACGCCCCGCTGAGATCGGCATCCGCCTTGCAGGGGGTCGGGAACAACAGAGGCAGTTAAACGGAAACCGACTATGGCAAAAGTTCTTGGAATCGATCTCGGCACTACCAACTCCTGCATGGCCGTCATGGAAGGCGGAGAGCCCTTGGTGCTGGAGAACTCGGAAGGCAAACGAACAACCCCCTCGGTGGTCGCCTTCGCCAAGAACGGTGAGCGTCTGGTGGGTGAAGCGGCCAAGCGTCAAGCCGTGACCAACCCCCGGAATACCGTCTACTCGGTCAAACGATTCATTGGCCGTAAGTTTGACGAGGTTCAAGAAGAGCTCAAGCGAGTGCCCTACAAGGTCGTTCGCGCTGCCAACGGCGACGCCCATATTGAAGTTGAGGTCGAGGGAAAACCCAAGGCGTTCAGCCCTCCAGAGATTAGTGCCATGATCTTGGCCAAGCTGAAGTCCGATGCCGAAGTGCGCTTGGGCGAGACCATCACTCAAGCCGTGATCACGGTGCCTGCCTACTTCAACGACACTCAGCGTCAGGCCACCAAAGATGCCGGCAAGATTGCGGGCTTGGAAGTCCTCCGGATCATCAACGAACCCACGGCAGCTTCGTTGGCCTACGGTCTCGATAAAAAGAAAGACGAAAAGATCGCCGTCTATGACCTTGGCGGCGGCACGTTCGATATCTCCGTCTTGGAGATCGGCGACGGTGTCTTCGAAGTGAAGGCCACCAACGGTGACACCCACTTGGGCGGCGACGACTGGGACAACGCCATCATCGACTGGATCTTGGCTGAATTCCAAAAGGACCAGGGAATTGATCTCCGCAAGCAAGCCGATGCGCTTCAACGCATTAAGGAAGAGGCTGAAAAGTCTAAGATCGCACTGTCCTCGTCCCAACAATACGAGATCAACCTGCCCTTCATCACGGCCGATGCCTCCGGTCCGAAGCACATCGCTCTGAAGCTTTCCCGAGCTAAGATGGAGCAACTGTGTGACTCCCTTTTTGAACGTACGATCACCCCGACCCAAGCCTGTTTGCGCGACGCCGGCATTGCGGCCGAAAAGATCGACGAACTGGTATTGGTTGGAGGCATGACCCGTATGCCCCGGGTTGTCGAAACGGCCCGTGGACTGGTCAGCAAGCCACCCCATCAGGGCGTCAACCCCGACGAAGTCGTTGCCATAGGTGCAGGTATCCAGGGCGGAGTACTCAAAGGCGAGGTCAAGGGAGTCCTACTGCTCGACGTCACCCCGTTGTCCTTGGGTATCGAGACTCTGGGTGGCGTGTCCACCAAACTCATCGACCGCAACACCACCATCCCGAGCCGCAAGTCGGAAATCTTCTCGACGGCCAGCGACAACCAACCGGGTGTCGAAATCCACGTTCTCCAGGGCGAACGCCAGTTCTCCCGCGACAACAAGTCCCTGGGTAAATTCCAACTGGCCGACATCCCGCCTGCAACCCGCGGCGTTCCCCAGATCGAAGTCACTTTCGACATCGACGCCAATGGCATCCTGAATGTCAGTGCCAAGGACCTCGGTACCGGCAAGAGTCAGAACATCGTTATCACCGCCTCCAGCGGTCTCTCCAAGGACGAGGTCGAGAAGATGCGTCGCGATGCCGAGTCCCATGCCGAAGAAGACAAGGTCCGCCGCGAAGAAGTCGAACTGCGTAATGAAGCCGACAACACGGTGTACCGCTCCGAGAAATTCGTGAAGGACAACGGCGACAAGCTCGGTGAAGCCAAGTCGGGCATCGAGTCCGCTCTAGCTTCCGTCAAAGACATTCTGAAGGGCTCTGATTCGGCCGCCATCCGCTCGGCCCTCGACAAGCTCAACGAGACACTCCAAACCGCCAGCGCAAGCATGTACCAAAAAGAACCCGGTGCTGCTGGAGCCGAACAGGCCTCCGGCGGTGCAGGCGGCTCAGGTTCCTCTGCCAGTGGCGAACCCAAAGCAGGCGATCAAGGTCCCATCATCGACGCAGAGGTGGTCGATGAAAAGAAGAAGGCCTAATCCCCTCAAAACCAATTTTGCTCAGCCGTCCCAACGGCGGGCTTCATCCACAAAACACAACACTACACTAGTAACCATCATATGGCACTGAACGTAAAACCCCTGGGCGATCGCGTCCTCGTGGAAATCGGCGAGGAAAAAGAAATCAAAAAGGGAGGAATCATCATCCCTGATTCCGCCAAGGAAAAACCTTCTGAGGGCCTCGTAAAGGCACTCGGAACCGGCAAGACTGGTGACGACGGCAAGAAAGTGGCCTTCGAGGTCAAGGTCGGTGATCGCGTTTTGGTCTCCAAGTACGGCGGGACTGAGGTCAAGATCGACGGCAAGGAATACAAAATCTTCAGCACCGACGACCTGATCGCAGTCGTTGGCTAATCCATACTCGGCTAATCCCTATTTGGCTGATTCCCACTCTCAACTACAACATTCACAACACACTCTAGAACATGGCAGCAAAACAACTTCTGTTTGACGAAGCAGCCCGTCAGGAAATCCTGAAGGGCGTCGAGATCTTGGCCAAGGCGGTCAAGGCCACCCTCGGTCCCAAGGGCCGTAACGTGGTCATCGACAAAAAGTTCGGGTCCCCGACGATCACCAAGGACGGCGTGACCGTCGCCAAGGAGATCGAACTCGCGAACCCCTACCAGAACATTGGCGCCCAGCTGGTCCGCGAGGTCGCCAGCAAGACCAGCGACATCGCTGGTGACGGTACCACCACCGCCACGGTGTTGTCCGAAGCCATCTACCGCGAAGGTCTCAAGCACGTGACCGCCGGTGCCAACCCGATCTCGTTGCAGCGCGGCATCCAGAAGGCAGTCGACGCCGCCACGGAGCATCTGGCCAAGATCGCCAAGAAGGTGAAGGACAAGGAGGAGATCAAGCAGGTCGCCACTGTCTCCGCCAACTGGGACACCGCCATCGGCGACATCATCGCCGAGGCCATGGACAAGGTCGGCAAAGACGGCACCATCACCGTTGAAGAAGCCAAGTCCATCGAGACCACCCTCGACGTGGTCGAGGGAATGCAGTTCGACAAGGGCTACCTCTCGCCCTACTTCGTCACCAACGCTGAAACCCTCGAGGTCAAGCAGGACGACGCTTATATCCTCCTCTATGAGAAGAAGATCAGCTCCCTCAAGGACCTGCTCCCGATCCTCGAGAAGGTGGCCAAGACCGGCAAGCCGCTGTTGATCGTCTCCGAAGAGGTCGAAGGCGAAGCTCTGGCCACCCTCGTGGTGAACAAGCTCCGTGGCACCATCAACGTCTGCGCCGTCAAGGCTCCGGGCTTCGGTGACCGCCGCAAGGCCATGATGGAAGACATCGCCATCCTCACCGGTGGTCGTTTGATCACCGAAGACCTCGGCATCAAGCTGGACAGCCTCGAGCTGGCCGACCTGGGCCGCGCCAAGAGCGTGTTGGTCGAGAAAGAAAACACCACGATCATCGAAGGTCATGGCAAGAACTCCGAGATTCAGGGCCGGGTTAACCAGATCCGCCGTCAGATCGAAGAGACCACCAGCGACTACGATCGCGAAAAACTTCAGGAGCGCCTCGCCAAGCTGGCTGGCGGCGTGGCCGTCATCCACGTCGGTGCCGCGACCGAGACCGAGATGAAGGAAAAGAAGGCTCGCGTTGAGGACGCCCTGCACGCGACCCGTGCAGCCGTCGAAGAAGGCATCGTCGCTGGCGGCGGCGTGGCTCTTATCCGCACCCTCCCGTCAATCGAGGCTCTCAAGCTGAGCATTGTCGACGAGCAGATCGGCGTGGACATCGTTCGCCGCGCTATCGAAGCCCCGCTTCGCGAGCTGGCCCGCAACGCCGGTGTCGAAGGCGGCCTGATCGTTCAGGAAGTCAAGCGCCGCAAGGGCAATGAAGGCTACAACGTCGCCACCGGCGAGTACGAAGACCTGGTCAAGGCCGGCGTCGTCGATCCGAAGAAGGTGACCCGTTCGGCCCTACAGAATGCAGCCTCCATCGCGGGCCTGTTGCTCACGACCGAAGCCGTGATCACCGATATCCCGGAAAAGAAGGAAAAGCCGGCGGGTGATCCTCACCACGGCGGCGGCGGAATGGACTACTAAGTCCCACACCGTTTCCTTTCGGACAGTTCAAAAGCGCGACCTTCGTAAGAGGGTCGCGCTTTTTTCAATTCACCACAGCCCTGCGCCGATGGCGACGATTCGATCGCACCCAAAGCCGCAATCCGCTAAACCACCGCTGCCTCAAGCAGGGACACTGTCTGCTTCTTGCCATCCACGCGAACCGGAATTCCCCAAGGCAAAGTGACCTTCCGCGGTACATGGCCATACGGAAACTGGGCCAGAACGGGTCCGGGGATCCCCCTCAACACCGATTGCCACACCGCCTCCAAATCATGGAAAGGGTGAGCCGGATCGGCCGCAGAGGTGTGCGTGAATTGCCCCAGCAACAACCCACTGGCCCGCCCCATCACACCGGCCAATCGCAATTGGGTCAGCATGCGATCCACTCGGTGGAACTGCTCATGCACATCTTCCAAGGCCAACACCGCACCGGAATAGTTCGGCGAAAATGGCGTCCCTAACAAGGCCACCACCAAAGACAGGCAACCTCCCAGCAACGGGCCTTCACCGGTGCCCACCTGGCGCGTCTGCAGGGGATGATTTTCGGGCAGCGGAAGTCGCCCGCGGGTACGCCGTGAGGTCACCAATCGCCAGAAGCTCTCCTCAGTCTCCGGATCCGGAGTACTAGCAAACTCCACTGCAGCGAGGGGCCCAGAAAAACTCACCAAACCGGTCTTGCGAAACAGTGCCAGTTGCAAGGCAGTGATGTCGCTGTAGCCCACGACAATCTTGGGATCCCGCCGGACGGCCGAATAGTCGATTCGATCGAGCAGGCGCGGAGTACCATAGCCCCCCCGCAGGGCCATGATCGCCCGAACGCGCGGATCGCAGAGCATTCCGTTGAGATCGGACAACCGATCTTCATCGGTACCCGAAAAAGCGCCATCGTGGCCCAGAGCGTGGGTACCGACTTCGACGCGGTACCCCAACCCCTCGAGGTAGCGAACACATCCTTCCACTCGCTCAGGCCGCCACAAGGCTCCGGCCGGGGCCACCAAACCCACGACGTCACCGCGTCGCAACGCCCGTGGACGCAGGATACTTTTCATTTTCGCGCCCGGACAAAGCGCTCCACATACTTGCCGAGCATGTCCGCCTCCAAATTAACCACATCGCCCACCAGCCTCTCCCTCAGTGCGGTCACCTCATAGGTGTGCGGGATGATCCAGATGCGAAATCCGCCCCGAAACAGGTCGGCCACGGTGAGACTGATTCCGTCCACGGCCACAGACCCCTTGAAGACGATGTAGCGGGCAATGGCCGCGGGCGCTGTGATTTCGAGAATGTAATCCCGGCCGCGACGCTCCCAGGTGCGAATCTTTCCGGTGCCATCGATGTGCCCGGTGACAAAGTGTCCGCCGAGACGGTCTCCGGCGACCAGAGATCGCTCGAGGTTCACCGCCGAGCCGGGTTTCACTGCCGACAAGTTTGTGCGGTCCCAGGTTTCCTGTAGGAGATCAAAGGCGAGGCAGGTCCCGGCACCCGCGGCCTTGCTCCCTCCGGCACGAATTGCTCGTCGCGCCACCACAGTGAGGCAGCAGCCATTCACGGCAATGCTGTCTCCCAAGCGGGCCCCCTTGGCCGTCACCCGGGCATCCACCCACAGACGAACGGAAGCATCCCTCGGTTCTATCCGACGCACGGTTCCCATCTCTTCGACCAATCCAGTGAACATGTCTTCTCCTTAGCCGGAACGATTCAGTAAGCCAGCGATTATCGGGCGGATCTTCCCGCCGAAAAGAACTCAAGGTGACCGACACCCATAGCTCGCCCTGAAGCAACCATCTGCGGCGCAAGCGCCCGTCGTCCAACGGAATCCTCCAGACTCAGCCCGATGTCGCCCGAACCACACGCGCTGTGATGAACAAATCCTCACCAAAACGGCGTGAGTCCACGTCGGTAAGGCTCGGAGCTTCTGCCAACGAGCGAAATCCTCGTCCAGCGACCGACCGGCGAGACTCCTCTCCGCCCAGGATCCGCGGCGCATAGAAAAACGCGATCCGATGCACGAGGCCGGCTTCAAAAAACGAGGCCAACACCGTTCCTCCGCCCTCCACCAGCAGGTGCAGGATGCCCATGCGACCCAATTCGGGCATGAGCCACGCGAGGTCGATCCTTCCTTCTCGCTCCGGTGCCTGAAGCACGGTCACCCGCGTCTGCAAGGCTTCGACCGCCTCACGGGCAGCCGATTCACCGACCACCACGAGAGTGCTGGCCCTTTCATCATCGGAGACCAGGCGACACCCCAGGGGGATCCGAGCCCGGGTGTCGAGAATGATCCGCAGCTTGACGGGATGCCACGCCGGTCGGCGAAACCCCGGCTGAGTCCGCACAGTC
>JAPLUF010000011.1 GCA_026397755.1 Verrucomicrobiota bacterium | reverse complement strand
TTGCATTCCACTGCAGCCACCGCCCTCGACAAACACCCTCAGGCTTTTGCCCGCGTTCTCGGTATCACCGGCCGGTGATACCGAGAACGCGGGCAAAAGCCTGAGGGTGTTTGTCGAGGGCGGTGGCTGCAGTGGAATGCAATACGGCATGGTGTTCGACGAGCGACGCGCCGATGACTTGGGTGGCGAATTCCACGGCGTGGGCGTGGTTGTTGACCCATTTTCCGGCAATTACATGCGTGGCGCGGTCATTGATTTCAGCGACGCCCTGACTGGCGGTGGTTTCAAGATCAATAATCCCAACGCCCACAGCAGCTGTGGCTGCGGCAAGTCGTTCTCAGCCTGATCGACGCTGCCGTTGGGTTAAACAGAGTGCTCTGCGGCTTCGAAGAAAGTTCGAGTCGCAGACACCTTCCGCGTGGGGTTTCGTTTTTTGAAGCGGCTGGAATTCAGCGAATCTTGTCTTCAAGCCAAGACACGGCCTCAGTTGGATTTTTCGGTCCGGTTGGCATTTAAGTTTTTCTTCGGAGCGGCCCCAATTTCCCTGCAGACTTTCAGGGCTGGGAGTCGGAGTCCCTCTCCGAGCGGGTTGTGTGCCGGACCCTAGGCCGCTGCTTTCCCGGGCCTTCGCCGTCTTATGACTTCTCAACCTGGCGTCAAATCGGCTTGAATCGTCGTTCTACGGAACGCCGCAGAGTGCACGTCATTTCAGACCCTTGCTCCCATGGAGGACACCAATTCCCTGATCGAACAGCGCCGCCAGAATCTGGCCGGACTCAATGCCCGGGGTGTCAACCCGTTCATGAACTCGTTTTCGCCCGATGCCCAATGTGGCACCGTTCGAACCGAGTTGGCCCGTTGGGCTGAATGGAACAAATCACCCGAACCGAAGGGCGAGCCGGTGGGCTTGGCGGAGGGCACCCGCGTGCGTCTGGCGGGTCGCATCACGGCCCACCGCGACATGGGCAAGAGTCAATTCCTCGACTTGCGTGACGTCAGTGGCCGCATTCAGCTCTGGGTCCAGCCCAAAGTGTTGGGCGAAGACGCTGCCGAAATATTCAAGCTCCTCGACCTCGCTGATTTCATCGGGATTGAAGGCACTTTGTTCATCACTCGCATGGGCGAGCCGAGTGTGAAGGTGGAGTCCTTCACGCCACTAGGGAAGTCCCTGCGACCCCCTCCCGGCAAATGGCATGGGTTGGAAGACACCGAGATCCGCTACCGCCAGCGCTACCTCGACCTCATGGCCAATGAGCCCATTCGAGAGGTCTTTCTTAAGCGCTCCCACATCCTGAAGGAAATCCGGAGCTTCTTCCACTTGCGAGGCTATGTGGAAGTGGAGACGCCGATGATGCAGGCGATTCCCGGCGGTGCTGCGGCCCAGCCGTTCAAGACCTTCCACAACGCCTTGGGCTGCGAGTTTTACATGCGCATTGCACTGGAGCTGTACCTTAAGCGGCTCCTGGTCGGAGGCGTGGACAAGGTGTTTGAGATTGGTCGTAATTTCCGCAACGAAGGCCTGTCCCGGCGGCACAACCCCGAGTTCACCATGCTCGAGGCCTACGAAGCCTACGGCGACTACGCCACCATGATGGAGACGGTCGAGTCGCTCATTCGTCACATCGCCCTGACCGTCGTCGGCACCCTTAAGATCGAGCATCGCAACGCCGAGGGTGAGGTTTTTAAAACGATAGACCTCTCCCACTGGCGTCGGGCCCGCTACAAGGACTTGGTGTGCGAAAAGGCCGGAGACGATTGGTTCATGGTGTCGCCCGAAGAACGCCGTCGACGTGCCGTCGAAGACCTCAAGCTTTCGGGTGACATCGCCGCAGGCTACCAAGACTTCGAAGTCACCGCAGCGGTCTTCGAGAAGCTGGTCGAGCCCACCCTTATCCAGCCCACCTTCGTCACCCACCTGCCCAAGCAGTTGGTTCCCTTGGCTAAAATCTCAGCCGAAGACCCGACGACTGTGGAGGTGTTCGAATGCTGCATTAATGGCCAGGAGATCGCCCCGGGCTACACCGAGCAGAACGACCCCATCGCCCAGCGCGAGGCCCTCGAGCACCAGGCCGGCGGCGAGCAGCAGAAGCTCGACGAAGATTTCCTGGTCGCCCTCGAACACGGAATGCCCCCGGCCGGCGGCATCGGCATTGGCATCGACCGCTTGTGCATGATGCTCCTAGGTCAGGAAAGCATCCGCGACGTGATCCTCTTCCCGCAGCTCAAGCCCAAGGTCTAAACGCCTGCCCAGAAGGAGCCAGCACGCCAGGATCCATTCACGGAAGCCTGTCGGTACCGAGACGCACTAGGGCAAGGCAAGCATTGGGGGCGCACGCAGCTCCCAATGCGATCCTGCCGCCCCCTCTTCGCCCCCAGCACCCGTTGGCCGACACTGGGCGGCAGCGGGGAGGGCCGGAGAGAGCATAGGAACGTGAACACCCTATTGCCCCGTCGCGCGCAGCGCGAACGCGTCTGATTGAAGCGTTCCCTGCGAACGCAGGCCCTCCCCGCGGAGCCCCTCCTCGCGACCAACACGCCTCACCATTCCCGTGGCACCTGGGCCCACCCCACTCTACCCACTTCCCGTTCCGCTCGCGCGCCACAGTGTCCCGTGCAGACTCGACACCGGAGGCCGACTCCGGTTTGCTTCCACTGTTTTGCGTCCATCGATGAAACCTGAACTCCTGCAACGCGCCAAATCCCTCGGCTTCTCTGACCGCCAGATCGCCCATCTCACCGGAAGAACCGAGGACGAGGTGCGTGCCGAGCGCAAGAAACAGGGATTGGTACCCAGCTACCGGTTGGTCGATACATGTGCCGCAGAGTTCGAAGCCTACACCCCCTATTACTACTCGACCTATGACCGTGGGGATGACGAGGTCACACCCTCGGCCAAGAAGAAGATCATGATCCTCGGCGGTGGCCCCAACCGGATCGGTCAGGGCATTGAGTTCGACTATTGCTGCGTGCACGCCGCCTTCGCCCTCAAGGAAGACGGCTTCGAGACCCTCATGGTCAACTCCAACCCTGAGACCGTCTCCACCGACTACGACACCAGCGACAAACTCTTCTTCGAACCTCTGACCCTCGAAGACGTCTTACATATATACGAGCGGGAAGGGTGCTCCGGCGCCATCGCGCAATTCGGCGGCCAGACCCCGCTGAACCTCGCCATGGCGCTTAAGAAAAACGGCGTCAATATCATTGGCACATCTCCCGAGAGCATCGAGATGGCCGAGGACCGGAAGCTCTTCGCGGCCATGCTGAACAAGCTGGAGATCCCGCAGCCCCCCAACGGGCTGGCCACCAACGCCGAGGAAGCCCTGCAGGCCAGTCATCGCCTCGGATACCCAGTGCTGGTGCGCCCTAGTTTCGTCTTGGGTGGCCGCGCCATGCAAATCGTCTACTCGGACGCAGAACTGATTCACTACATGAGGTTCGCCGTGGAAGCCTCCTCAGAGCGGCCGGTGTTGGTGGACAAGTTCCTGGAGGATGCCACTGAGGTCGATGTCGACTGCATTGCTGACGTGGGCAACTTCTCCGATCCCCAACAGGGCACTATCGTCATCGGTGGCATTCTTGAGCACATCGAGTTCGCCGGTGTCCATTCCGGTGATGCTGCGATGGTGCTGCCGCCCCACACCTTGTCGGCCAAGGTTCTTGAGACCATCCGGGAGTACACTCAAGCGATGGCGCGTGAGCTGAGGGTCAGCGGCTTGATGAATGTCCAGTATGCCGTGAAGGACGAAGTGGTCTACGTGCTTGAAGTGAATCCCCGTGCCTCCCGCACCGTACCCTTCGTCAGTAAAGCCATAGGACGCCCGCTGGCCAAGCTGGCGGCGAAGGTCATGGCGGGCAAGAGCCTCCAGGAAGTGGGCTTCACCGCTGAAGAATGGCCGAAGTACTGGGCGGTCAAAGAATCAGTCTTCCCCTTCAACAAGTTTCTGGGGCAAGACATCTTGTTGTCTCCGGAAATGCGGTCCACAGGCGAGGTCATGGGCTTGGACAGCGACCTGGGCGTCGCTTACGCCAAGGCCCAAATGGCGGCCAATTCTCCGTTGCCGCTGAGTGGGAAGGTTTTCATTTCGATCGCCGACGCTCACAAGAAGGACCTGGTGGAGGTGGCTCAGAGCTACCTGGACCTGGGCTTCGAACTGGTGGCCACCGATGGGACTGCTGCGTGGCTCGAAGCGGCCGGACTCAAGGTGGAGCGAACCCTCAAGGTTCTTCAGGGACGGCCGAACATCGTGGACCTCCTGAAGAACAAGGAGATTCAGCTCGTGATTAACACTCCCAGTGGTGCGGCTCCCCGTGAGGATGAAGTTCGCATCCGAACCACCGCCGTCATCACGGGTACCCCGATCATGACAACCATCAGCGGGGCCAAGGCGGCGGCGCTAGGTATCGCTGCCCTTAAACGCCAGGGTTATTCGGTCAAAACGATCCAAGAGTACCACTGACCTAAGTCTGCGGCTCAAATCCAGAAACTCTGGGCAGACGGGTTCAGTGGTCCTGATCAAGGGATCCGCCAGTTCCCATGCTTCAAGACCAACCCACCGAGTATCCCCCGTTGGCCCCGGTCCTTCGAGTAGGCGATGCCCGAAGGGCACTGCAGTGCTATTCGACGGCCTTCGGCGCGGAAGAACTCTACCACTTGGTGGATCCAGCCACGGGTCGATGGGCTCATCTGGAAATTCGGTTACCCAACGGGCCGCTGCTCCTGCTGGAAGAGGAAGCCTCTTCCCAGCCCAACTTGTCTGGGATGTCATCACTGCCGCCGAGGGTTCGCCTTTGTCTCTTCGTCACGGATGCGGATGCCCTCACCGCACGGTGCGCCGCTGCCGGAATGGTGATAATGCAGCCTCCCAAGACCCATTTTCACGGGCATCGGTGCGCCTTGCTTCGGGATCCAGAGGGTCATGAATGGATGATCTCGCAGTCGGTCGAACTGCTGAAACCCTCCGAGATGCAGGCTCGCTGGGATGAGCGTTGAGCGGATGCCTTTTGTTTTTTCGCTCAGAGCCCTGAGCCTGGAGGGAACGTTGAAAGTGGCCCGCGGGTCCCGACCTGGATTTTTAGGTTTGGTGAACTTCCTCTGAAAAAAGGCCATTCAGGCAAGCTTTTCAAGATTACGACTGCGAGGAGCCGACACCAAAAATTCACGCATCCCAATTTGAATCCGGGCCGCCGGTTGGCTAGTTTGCGCATCGGGAATTATTGCTGAGAAAGAGAAGCTTGACCGAACTCATCGGGAAGTATTATTCAAAAGCCCGTTCCCCTCGGTTCGTCTTCATCCCTCTATGATGGGATTGTCAAACCGTCGCCACTTTCATCCCCGTGTGGGGATGGGCCGGCGGGCTTTGGCGGTGTAATCCGTGTGTCACCCCAAAGCCCGCTGCTGCTTTTCCAGAATCTTCGTTCCGCTGTTTTCTGCTGTTGGAGCCGTTCTTCCTTCCCCACGTCGTTGGTTCTCCCTCCGTCGCACTGCACGAGGCCTGCCAGTTTGGTAGGGACGGTGTCTCACCGTTCGTTCCCTGAGCTGCCGGGCGAGGTGGGGATGGCCCGAGAGACTCGAGCCCTACCGGGGAGGTGGCAGCGGGGCCTGGGGTGCCGCTGGCGGAGGAACCAGGTCGGGAGGCCTGCCAGTTTGGTAGGGACGGTGTCTCACCGTTCGTTTCCTGGTTTGCCAGGCGAGGTGGGGATGGCCCGAGAGACTCGAGCCCTACCGGGGAGGCGGCAGCGGGGCCT